>NZ_QSDP01000100.1:0-23927 GCF_003463685.1 Parabacteroides sp. AM58-2XD | reverse complement strand
TTTTTCTCCTTAAACGGAGACATATCAAATAAATTCATATTCTTCAATATATAAACCATATTTTCAAGAGGCGTTTTGCATTCCTCTTCTCTTAGATTGAACAGATCGAACGACAGATAAATCTGTTTCAGTTTGACCTCGCCAAAAGTTTTACCTGTCGCCTCATTGGCCAGCACCACATCGGTGCGCCAACTCTGAAATTCAAGCAGACTAAAGTTCAACAGGTAGATGCCATATACCGGAAGCAAGCTATACATCCAGTCTGCTCCGCTCTCTCCCTGACGGGAGATCATTCGACAAATGTAATAAAATCCGCGGTTAAAGAAATAATGTTGGGGACAATTCTGTTTCGAGTATAAATTTACTTCCGTCCGCATCTTCACAAAGGAGATCGAAGATCACCGTGCGCTGTTCTATTACTTCCGGTTGGATTTCTTTATCGAGATAGATCAGGTCTTTCACCTGGCGTTCGCCCTCGAGCGTGGCGTTGATAAAGTCGATTGCTACTTGCTTTTCACCGAATACGGTTTTAAAAGCCTTGTCGAGCATGATGTTCACATACTTTTCCATAAGTCAATAGTTTTAGTTGTTTTATTACCCGATAGCAGGTAACGGGACAAATGTAGCCAATATTTTATTTAATCCAAACAGAGAAGGGGATTATTTAATTCAGGCGTAGAAAAATGTTTCACATTTTTCAGTTGTAAGTTGTAACCAAATTGCCGAACTTGCGTCCATAAGGTAGGATGGAGTTGTATAGCGACGCATATTACATAGAAAGAGTACAAGCGGGAGATACAGGATGCTTTGCCTGTCTGCTCGATAGATACAGTCGTCCGGTTCATTCGTTAATCCTTAAAATGGTACATAGTAAGGAAGACGCGGAAGAACTGGCGCAAGATGTATTTATGAAGGTCTTTCGTAATTTGTCGTCTTTCAAGGGCGATTGTAGTTTCTCCACCTGGATTTACCGGATTGCCTATAACACGGCTATTTCGGAATTGCGCAGGAAGAGACAGGAATTTGTCGCCATTGAAGAATCGCAGATCAGCAATGTATCGGAAGAAGAGGTCAGCGAGATGTTGGGACGTACTTCGACGACTGAACAACTCGATAAACTGGAGGCAGCCCTCGAACAACTTCCCCCGGACGAAAGGGCACTGATACTGCTCTTTTATATGAAAGAGAAAACGGTGGACGAACTGACCGTGATAACCGGTCTTGGAGCATCCAATATCAAAGTGAAGTTACACCGCATACGGAAAAAGTTATTTGTATTAATTAAAGGAATGGAGGAAAATTAAATATGGACAGCAACAAAAAGAATCCTGATATACTGGAAAGCCTGTTCAGGCAAATGCCGGAAGAAGAGTTGCCCGCATCATTCCGTCTGAATGTGATGCAGCAGATTGCCAAAGAGACCGTCAAGGTTAAGAAACGGAACGAATGGTTCGGGTTGGCTGCTGTCATTGTGGCTTCGCTGGGGATGCTGGGGATGGCTGCCGCTTTCCTCTTCTACATGGATTTTCCACAAATAACCGTGCCGAAAATAACATGGCCGAAAATCGACCTCCCCATCTTTAGTTTTTATTTTTATATCGGAATACTAACGTTGTTCCTGCTGTTCCTTGACTATAAGCTGAGGAAGGTATTTCGCAAGGATGAGTAAAGACGAAACGGGCCCCGTTCTCGTAGGTGGGATCAATGGAAAGAGTTCCGCCCAAATGGTCTGCGATCAGTGTACAGATAGATAACCCCAGACCGGCACCGGATTTATAGTCGTCCAGTTTTTCAAAACGCTGGAAAACGGCGGACTGTTTCTCTTTCGGTATGCCACAACCGGTATCGGTCACAGAGATACGCACTTGTTTACCTCCTTCTTCGACTTTATAAGCCAGGTTGATTTCTCCTTCCTGCGTAAACTTGGCGGAGTTTGTCAGCAGATTGGTCAGGATTTGTTGTAAGCGCAACGTATCGGTATGAAGTATTACGGGAATGGTATCCGGGGTAAAAGTCAACTCCACTCCGTCCGGTATCCGGTGGCAAATACTGTCCAGGGCACTTTGACAACATTCAATTAACGGGTAATCATCAAATTTGAAGTTCAGATCGCCGGTTTCCATACGTGACAGGTCGAGTACATCGTTCACCAGGTTCAGCAACTGCTCCGTGTTATTATGGATAACGGAAGCATATTCCTCCCGTTCTTCGGGTTCAGTCGAGTCATCAACCAACAGGCCTGAAAAACCGACAATCGCATTCAAAGGCGTACGTATCTCATGACTCATATTGGCAATGAAAGCACTCTTCATCCGGCTGGCTTCTTCGGCCTTTACTCTTTCCTGTTTCAGATTATTCCTGGATTCCAGCAGGGATTGTTTCTCCTTCAACAGTTCGTTTTTCAGCCGACGCGCCCGCTGGTAATACCAGAAGAGAACATAAGAAAGATACAACAGGATAAGGGCCACGACAGTAAAGAAAAGAAGCAATTGCTGTTTTTGCTCCATACGTTCGCTGTTCAGTTGCATTTCGTGTTCCTGCTCCTGTCGCTCGTTCAGTTCGTGCAAAGTGCGAAGCTGGTTGATCTGCCGAAAGAAAGTCTCCTTATTCCGCTGTGAGTTCAGTTCATATAATTTATCATACAGTGTCAGAGCCTCGTCCGGACGGCCTTGTTCCTGCAATATATCCGCTTTAAACTGCAAGTCTGCCTGGATACATTCTGTCTTAAAGACTTCATCTATATATTTAATGGCAAGCGGGATATTGCCGATTTCCCTGTAATAGTGCGCCAACGCTGCCAGATAGGTATTCTGTACATAATCATCTTCCGTTATGATATTACCGACATATTTTGCGGCTTCCCCCAAAGCCCATTTCGCTTTATCCGGCCTGTGTTCTCTTACATAAAAGTCTGAATAGAAGCAATAAAGCAACCAATAATCTCTACCGGTCTTAACCATCACCCCGTCCCGATGATTCATCTCTTCCACTTCGTCGATCGCTTTTTTATAACGGGCCAGTATCTCTTCTGTTTGTTCGGGAGGACAGACACGGATTGCACATTCTGCCTGATAGGAGGTTATGCGCATCTTCGTATCAGCCCTTGTCTCATCCCGGCAATCGGCTTTCTTCAGCATTTCGAGTCCTTCCTGAAAAGCGACCACCGCATCACTGTCACGCCGTATCGCCTGATAAATCAATCCCAGACTTTCAGAGCAGCGAAGCAAGCCGTACGAATGTTTAAGCTCGCTTGCCAGACGATATTCATTCAAGGCTTCATTCAATGCCAGTTCATAATCATGCGACCACAACAGATCCTGGCAGGAATAACTTTTGACATCAAACAAAACATTCGAATATTCGTTCCGGCTTTTATCGATTGAATCGACCTTCCTGCTCCAGAATAACAAGCTATCGCGATTTCCGTCATTATAATAATAGCGGGACAAACTCCTTAATGCCATATACATGGCCGGAACCGAATCGATTCGTGCCGCTTCCCGATAACAACGTTCAAGCCAGGAAACTTCTTCCGCATGTTGCCCATTTAAAGTAGAAAGACGAAGCAGGGCCGGTATAACCACATGGGGACAGGAGGTTTGTGACAATAATGATTTCAGACTATCTGTTTCATGTGCTACCCGGTCATTGTCCAATCCCGCCCAAAGAGAGAAAGATGAAATGCCACAGCATAAAATCAGTATTACAAACAAACTTTTCCTTTGATATGTAGTCTTCTCTTTCATTTTTTGTTCGGTTGGGATGAAACCTCTTCGGTAAGTTCTAAATTACAGGGATGGACGAATACAAAACGCGCTCCCTTCGTATAAGAAGAATCTATGTATAGCGAACCGCCCAACTGGGCAGCAACAATCTGACAAATAGCCAATCCCAATCCCGTACCTTGTTTAAATTCATCCAGTTTCTCAAAGCGCTCGAATATTTTCCGATGCATTTCAACAGGGATACCGCAACCAGTATCGGTTACAATAAAACGGACAACCCCGTTTCCGGGTCGGTTTCAAAAGAGAGGTCCACTTCGCCTTCGCGAGTAAATTTAACGGCATTCGAAAGCAAATGCCCCAAGAGCTGGTGCATACGGAAACGGTCGGTATTCAGTAGATACGACTCTAAAGAAGAAGAGCAGGTCAGTTTTACTCCGGGTAAAACTTTCTCTTCAAAAGAATCCAGTATCTCATGACAAATCTGCACGGCATCCCATTCCCTTATCGTGAAACTGAAATTACCGGATTCAAGACGTGACAGGTCGAGCACATCATTTATCAAGTTCATCAGCAACTCCGAACTATGGTTGATAGTAGAAGCAAAGGCAATCTTCTCGTCCTCCGGAAAAGAATCATCAACCAGCAACTCGGAAAAGCCGACAATCGCATTGAGCGGTGTGCGTACTTCGTGGCTGATATTGGAGATAAAAACCGTTTTCAACCGGTTAGCCTCAACGGCTTCCTCTTTGACTGCGCGCAATTGTTTCTCTGATTCGACCAGTGAATCTTTTTCGCATAATAATTCATTTTTCAACCGGCGGGTACGGCGATACAAACGATATAGGAGGAAAACAAGGATCAAGAGTATACCGACCGTAACCAAAACATGATAGAGCTGACGCTGTTTGGATGCGATCTGTGCATTCTGATATTCCAGTTCACGCTCTTGATTTTCACTATCGTTCAAATCATTCAGTAGGCGAAGTTGAGCCATCTGACAGTTGAATGCTTTATTATTAATTGCTGCGTTTAACGCCAACAACTTTTTATAAACCAGGATGGCTTCCTGCAATTGTCCGGAGTTACGCAGTACCTGTATTTTCTGGAGCATCATATCCAGATCATCTTCCAACTCCAATGCTTTATCAATCGCCGACAGTGCCTGCCGGTTGATTGTTACCAATTCCTTCAAAACAGCTAGTTTCTCTTCAGGTGTCTTTGCTTCTTGCAGAACATTACGCAGACTATCTGTCCGGACTCTTCCCCGCTCGTTCTGGGAAAATGCGGAAGCAGCGTAAAGTAAAAGAACTACAACACATGCGAATTTTATACCCCTTTTAAACAGACTTTTCGTCTTCATGTATATTTTACTTACGGCGATTGGCAAACTTACAAATAAATATTTATAACGGACGGAATAATCAAAGATATTTTTCTGTAAGTTCTTTTGAATTTCAATCTTTATGCCCATCACCCATGACTATCTTATCGTTTCCGTTTCAGCAAGGATGCGTGAAAATAAACCTGGCCCCTTGCGTATAGCCGGCATCCACACGGATCGTACCTCCCAAAGCCCCGGCTATAGCCTGGCTGATTGAAAGTCCGAGGCCGGTTCCCTGCTTGTATTCATCCACTTTCTCAAAACGTTTGAATATTTGTGTGACTTTGTCGGCAGGTATCCCACAACCGGTATCCGTTACGATCAAATCGACATTCTTTTGCTCCTGCCCGATATGGAATGAAAGGTTTATTTCGCCTGCTTCCGTAAATTTAGCTGCATTGACCAACAGGTTTACCAGCAGTTGTTGCAAGCGTAGCGGATCCGTATTCAATATAAAAGAGGGAACTTCGGGAGTAAAATTCAGAGAAACACCTTCGGCAACCCGGTGACGAATCGTTTCCATCGCGTTCCGGCAACAATCGCCCAGTTCGACAGGGCGAAGGGAGAAACTCAGGCTCCCGGCTTCTATCTGCGAAAGGCATAATACGTCGTTTACCAGATTCAGCAGTAATTCGGTGTTATTACTGATAATAGAAGAAAACTCCTCCTTTTCTTCCTGCGTGCAGGAAGGGTCAGACATCAGGCTGGCAAAACCGACAATAGCATTCAGCGGTGTACGCACCTCATGGCTGATATTGGCTATGAAGGTAGTTTTTGCCTGATTCGCCTCTTCGGCTTTATCTTTTGCAATACGCAGGTTCTTTTCCGATTCAATCAATGCTTCCTTTTCTTGCAGTAACGCATTTTTCAAACGGCGGGTACGGCGGAATGACAAGTAAAGGATATACAATACCAGCAACAAAATAACAGAAACCGACATAGAAAGGATTAGCTGATGTTCTTTTATATTCACATTCATCTGGCTGATCTCCAGCTCTTTCTTCTGTATTTCCTTGTCATTCAGATCATATAATGTACGAAGCTGGTTGATCTGACGGGTAAAGGCCTCGTTATTGATCTTGGAAGTCTCCGAAATTACATCTTTATACGCCTGGATGGCACTAGCAGCATCTCCTGATTCGGATAAGATATCAGCTTTCAATTGGAGGCAATCGGGAGTTTGCCAACTTTCCAGCAGCTGGTCGATATATTTGTGTGCTACGGCATAGTTTCCAACCTCCTTATTATAACGGGCTTGTATATAAAGGTATGCAAATACGGCGAAATCATTACCGATAGTTTCCTTCCCGACAAACGATTCGGCACAATCCAGCGACTTACGTGCTTTTTCAAAATCTTTCCTTTTCAGATAGTATTCCGCATAAAACGAATGCATGATCCAACGATAACGATCTACCGGGTAGATGGCACCGGTATTTTTATTCACCGCCTCCTGCCTGTCGAGCAGATTTTTATATGTAGCCAGCAAGACTCCGGCACTATCCAACTTATTAATGCGTAAAAGCGATTCCAGCTGATAGGAAACCAGGCGGATACTGACTGTCAGGTTTTCTCCTATCTCCTCCTGTTTATCCAGAGCAGCCTGATACACAACGACAGCATCACTGTCTCGGCGGATAGCCTGGTAAATATGCCCCAGGTTCTCTCCGCAACGAATCTGCCCGTAGGTATGATTCCTGCTGCACGCTAGGTTATAGAGACGGATGGCCTCATTCATAGCCAGTTCATAATTCTCCAGCCATAAATGATCCAGGCAAACATAACTGTAGGCTTCGAACAAGCCATCCGAAAGTTCTTTCCGGCTTTTACCGACAGAGTCTATATATTTGGCCCAATAAACGACACTGTCCGATTTATTATCATCATAATAATAGCGGGAAAGATTTGCCGCTGCCGCATATACGGCCTGTACTGAATCGACCCGGTTACCGATATCCAATAATCGATGCAAATAACCGACTTCCTCCGGTTTCTGCCTGTAAAGGTCGGATAATTCTTGTAATGTTTTTATAGCGACATCGGGCGAAGGACTATGAGACAGGATGTCTTTCAGACTATCCAGACGTGTTGCGCGGTTTGTTGCTGCACCCTTTATACATATAAATATACAAAGTATACAAAAGAGACAGAGGGGACCCAGTTTTAGTTGCTGGCGAAAACGAGCTTTATGCATAGTATAGAATAATAAGGTGCAAAGATAATATTTTTTGCCAAAACATATTAATAATCAATGTATCTTGTGAAAGAAAAAGCAAGTGATATAAAGCATAAATTCCAAGGCAAAACTATTGTATATCAGAAAAAAACATTACCTTTGCCCCGATTTTTGAGAGATGACAACATAATGTCTAACTTACTAATTAAAACAAACTTAAGTATTAACAATTAGAGAATGGAAAATTTAAAGAACATTCAGCCGGTTGAAGATTTCAACTGGGACTCCTATGAAAAGGGAGAAACTTACGGTGACGTAAGCAAGGACGACCTTGTAAAAACGTATGACGAAACCCTGAACACTGTAAAGGATAAGGAAGTCGTTATGGGAACCGTTACTGCAATGAACAAACGTGAAGTTGTAGTGAACATCGGTTTCAAATCAGACGGTGTTGTATCAATGGCGGAATTCCGTTACAATCCGGATCTGAAAATTGGTGACGAAGTAGAAGTTTACATCGAAAACCAGGAAGACAAAAAAGGACAGTTGATCCTTTCTCACAAGAAAGCTCGCGCTACACGTTCTTGGGATCGTGTCAACGAAGCTCTTGAAAAAGACGAAATTATCAAAGGTTACATCAAATGTCGTACGAAGGGCGGTATGATCGTTGACGTATTCGGTATCGAAGCATTCTTACCGGGTTCTCAGATCGACGTTAAACCGATCCGCGATTACGATGTATTTGTAGGTAAGACAATGGAATTCAAGATCGTAAAGATCAATCAGGAATTCAAGAACGTTGTTGTATCTCACAAGGCTCTTATCGAAGCAGAGCTTGAAGCACAGAAGAAAGACATTATCTCTAAACTGGAAAAAGGACAGGTTCTGGAAGGAACTGTTAAGAACATCACTTCTTACGGTGTATTCATCGACTTGGGTGGCGTAGACGGTTTGATCCATATCACAGACCTTTCCTGGGGCCGTGTTTCTCATCCGGAAGAAATCGTTCAGCTTGATCAGAAGATCAATGTTGTTATCCTTGACTTCGATGACGAAAAGAAACGTATCGCTCTCGGCTTGAAACAACTGACTCCGCATCCTTGGGATGCTTTGGATCCGGACTTGAAAGTAGGTGACAAAGTGAAAGGTAAAGTGGTTGTTATGGCTGACTACGGCGCATTCATCGAAATCGCTGCCGGCGTAGAAGGTTTGATCCACGTATCAGAAATGAGCTGGACTCAGCACCTGCGCAGTGCTCAGGACTTCATGAAGGTTGGTGACGAAATCGAAGCAGTTATCCTGACTTTGGATCGTGACGAACGTAAGATGTCTCTGGGTATCAAACAGCTGAAAGCTGACCCATGGGAAGATATCGAATCTCGCTTCCCGGTTGGTTCACGCCACACAGCTAAAGTTCGTAACTTCACTAACTTCGGTGTATTCGTAGAAATCGAAGAAGGCGTAGACGGCTTAATCCACATCTCTGACCTTTCTTGGACTAAAAAGATCAAACACCCGAGCGAATTCACTCAAATCGGTGCAGAAATCGAAGTTCAGGTACTGGAAATCGACAAAGAAAACCGTCGTTTGAGCTTAGGCCACAAACAACTGGAAGAAAATCCTTGGGATGTATTTGAAACTATCTTCACAGTAGGTTCAATCCACGAAGGAACAATCATCGAAGTACTTGACAAGGGTGCTGTCGTATCTTTGCCTTATGGTGTAGAAGGTTTCGCAACTCCGAAACACCTGGTAAAAGAAGACGGTTCTCAGGCTGCTGTAGACGAAAAACTACAGTTTAAGGTAATCGAATTCAACAAAGAAGCAAAACGTATCATCCTTTCTCACAGCCGCATCTTCGAAGATGAACAGAAGGGTGCTAAGAAAGATGCTCCTGCTGGTGACAAAAAACCGTCAGCAAGACGCAACAACAAGAACGAAGAAGGTTCTGGAATGGTAACCGGTCCGGTTGAAAAGACTACACTGGGTGACATTGAAGAACTGGCTGCTTTGAAAGAAAAACTTTCAGGTAAATAATCAGTATCACTGATAACCGATATAAAGGAGTTGTTTTTTCGAAAACAACTCCTTTTTCTTTATTTCCTTCCCCTATTCACTCACTCAATAATGAAAGGCTATATATTTGTTGACTTTCATCTATTTTTACTCCTGATAAGTTTGCGTATTTTAAATTAATTACAGAACTTTGTTGAAGTTACTTGAATATTATGATCATGGACGAAAACATAACAAACAAAGGCATCACTATCCTCATCGCAGAAGATGAAGAAAGTAATTTCTTATTATTAAAAACAATTCTGAAAAAGCATTGTAACGTACTTCATGCTAAAACGGGAGTAGAGTTATTGGATATCTATAAGGAGCAACATGCAGATCTGATCCTTCTGGATATTAAAATGCCGGAAATGAACGGGATTGATGCATTAAAGGAAATCCGGAAATTTGATCAGGACATACCTATCATCATGCAATCGGCTTATGCCTTTGAGAATGACATGGAAGCTGCCCGCCAGGCCGGAAGCAACGGGTTTGTAACCAAACCTATCAACATCAAGGAGCTCAAAAGCGTTCTCTCCAGCTTCTTACCGCAGTTGACATGGTAATTTCTTCGAAAATACAAAATAAAAAAGGAGATGCTTATTACAAGTATCTCCTTCTTATTTTAAATAAACGTTTACCTACTCATTAGCAGCTTCTGCTTTTTCGCATTCAGCTGCCTGTTCTTGTGCACCATAATAAGCACAATCTTCACCAATACCGATAAGCTGATTGATTGCATGTCTCTTATCCAAATCTGTGAAATAAGTTTCAACGACTTTATAAATATCGAAACCTCCCGTCGATCCGGCTGCCAGATTCAATGACTCTACCATTTTCTTAGCTGCATTGTGAATTTCTTTTTTGTCAATAAGATGCAACTCATTGCTGTGAATTAGATTCTTTCCCATGATGTTTGACTTTAAAGTTATACTCGCTTTTATTAATAACTACAGAATAAACAAGTTACTTCTACTTGCTGTTTCTTTACAGCTTTAAATATACAAACATCTTCTTATTTTCATACAATTTCATCCCTTTAATTTCATAGAATCTTCAAATTATCCTAAAGTACGGATATTTTCAACGTTTCGCCATCCCGAATAAAGGTTTGGCCGGGTACGAGAAAACGATGGTGACGTTCAAAAGAAATAACAAGATTTTTTATGAAATAACAATGAACAATATACCATAAACAATGGTTTTTATAAATTATAGGGGCATTGTCTGTAACAAAAAATGTCAATACACGTTCCATATTTCTTCATTGTCACACCATATTTCCACTACCTGAATATCATAAAGAACGATGTTTTAACTTTATACACAAAATATTATAGGGTGATGTCTTTAAATGAAAACAAATTGCATGTAGGAAATAATGACACCATTGATTCTATAAAAAATGATTTAACTATCTATGAGGATGTCAAACAAATTCCTATAACTCCGTATCCGTCATATATACAATACGGACTGGTTATGCTTTGCTCTGAAGGGAGTGCTAGAGTTAAAGTTCATACACATGAACATTTGCTTATAAATAAAGAACTTATCATTCTTCTACCTGGCAACTCGTCTCAATAAACGAGATAAGTCCTGATTTTAAGATAAGCGCTTTTTCCATATCACAATCCTTATTTAATGATGTATTAAGCGGCATTCATAGATTTTCGCCACATTTCTTTATTTATATGCGAAATCATTTCCACTATAAATTAGTAGAAAGCGAGAGCATTAATTTTGAAAATTATTATAATCTGGTTTGTACCAAAGCCAGATCTGCCTCCAACCTGTATCCCCGGGAATCTGTGATTCATGTATTACGCATCCTCTATCTGGACCTGTACAATACATACAAAATCAGTTCTCTCCCCTATATTCCAACAATGGACATGCATAAAAAAGAGCTTGCAGACAAATTCTTTTATCTGATTATGCAACATTACAAAGAGAACAGGGAGGTCGCATTCTATGCTAAAGAACTATGTATTACTCCTAAATATCTGACAACGATAATAAAAGCTGTCAGCGGAAAATCAGCGAAAGACTGGATACTGGAATATATCATACTGGAAATAAAAGCACTATTGAGAGATTCTTCTCTTAATATCCAAGAGATTGTTGTAAAAACAAATTTCGCCAATCAATCTTCTCTTGGACGGTTCTTCCGTAAACACACTGGTATGTCTCCTTCCGAATACAGAAGAAGCATGATGGAAACATATTATTAATATTAAACAACATATCTAATAACTAATAAAATAAAGTCATGAACAGAAGTCAACTAATCAATGAATTAGCAACAAAAACAAATCTCAATAAACGGGATGTAACAACCATTCTCGACGCTTTTACCGAAATGGTTGCAGAAAAAACAAAGGCAGGCGACCGTGTTTTCATTCCCGGTTTCGGTTCATTCAAACCACGTCTGCAAACAAGCCGTCCGGCAAGAAACCCCAGAAACGGCGATGTTATTCAACTTACACCGCGAACGATTGTACATTTCAAATGTGCGTCTCTCTTAATAGAGAAAATGAACGAAAAATAAATGAAAAAAAGGGCTTATTTCAAAATAAGTCCTTTTTTTATTACGATTTGTCATACTTATCGATTAAAAAGTATCTTTGCAGCCACAGAATAACATGAAAAGGTATTATGACAGAGCAAGAGATCAGAAGATATTTACGACAGATGAAGGAAGAAGACTCCCAGACTGCCTTGCAGAAGTTCTATGATCTATGCTTTGACCGTTTTTTCCGTATTGCTTATTACTACCTGAAACGGGAAGAATGGGCGCAGGAAGTTGTACTCGACGTATTCATGAAAATCTGGGAAAAGCGAAAGTCACTACAAACGATAGTCAATCTGGAAGATTATTTCTTTATCACAGTAAAAAATGCCGCACTGAATTACCTGGCAAAAGAAGAACGGCAAAAACAGATTACCGAGATAATAGCCGATAAGATAGCCGACCAGGAAAATTCACCGGAAGAAATCTTTATCAACGAAGAACTTTTTTCCCACTATGTCAAAGCACTGGACCGTCTACCGGAAAAATGCCGGGAGATATTTATCCGCATACGGGAAGAAAAACAAAGCTATGCACAAGTCGCTAAAGAACTAAAAATCAGCATCAATACAGTTGACGTACAATTACAAAAGGCTGTAACCCGACTACGAGATATGTTATCACGCTACCTGAAGCCAGACAAGAACGGATCATAATCTTAACTTATTTTTACCAAATCGACATAGTGAGTTCCAGCGTACATCTCTGTCTTTATTTATGAAAACAATAATTAAACAGATAAAGAAAGGATGACACCTGAAAACAACAACTTTGATAAGATTCTGGAACAACTGGTTGCCTCTACCCGTTCACCGAGAGGACGCTTCTCCGCTAAAAACAGTTGGAAAATACTGGAAAGGCGTATCTCTCCTACCAGTGGAAAAATAAAATTACTCCGTATCGCAGGAAGCGTTGCAGCCTCCATACTCATCTGCCTAGCCAGTTGGTATACATATGATTATATCCAATCGGGCACCATACAGACTATTTCTACCCTGGCTGAAATACGGGACATTACACTACCCGACCAGTCTGTTGTCACCCTGAACCGTTACTCTACACTTAGCTTTCCTTCCCGTTTCAGGGGAGCCAAAAGAGAAGTCCGGTTAACAGGAGAAGCCTATTTCGATGTAGAAAAAGATACCAGGCACCCATTTATTGTAAAAGCAGAGTCCGTAAACGTACAGGTACTGGGAACCCAATTCAATGTGGAAGCCTATCCCGAAGACCCCGAAATAAAAACTACCCTAATCGAGGTTCCGTTGCCGTCAGCATACCGGAAGAAAACCGGCGAATTGTGCTTTCCCCCAACGAAAGTGCCATCTATAACCGGTTACAGAAAAGTTTGCAACATGAAATAAATCCAAAAAGCAACAACGATATTGTCTGGCGAAACGGCCATTTCCTATTCGATTACCTGCCATTGCAGGAAATAACCCGGCAGCTTTCACATGCATTCAATATAAAAATAGAAATTACCGATCCCGAACTCCGGAATTACCATATACGGGCCAACTTCACCAACGGCGAAAGCCTGGAAGAAATGCTCGAATTATTAAAAGAAGCTGGTAATTTTAATTACACAATAACAAACAATACTATCATTATCAACACTAAGCTTTAGTATATTATGAACTATTCCATACATTACCCGCTTTTCCGCATCAGCCTCATATGTCTCTTGTGGGTTATTTTCGGGAGAACTCCTCTTGATGCCCAAAATAAAGACACATTATTAAATTTCAGTATCCGGAATGCTGCTTTAGAGAAATTCGCAAAGCAGTTGGAGGATTCTACCGGTTTCTCTTTCATCTACGGAGAAAAGATACAGCTTAAAAAGCCTGTAACCCTGGATATGACTCAATCCCCTATCACGGATATTCTACACAGGGCTTTCGAAAACGAAGCAATCGATTTTAAGATCTCGGGAAAATATATCTTATTAGATAAACGGAAAACATCCGTTAACCGCAAATATACAATCAGCGGCTATGTTACAGACGGGATATCATCGGAAACACTGATCGGTACGAATATCTTTGAACAAAACAGAAGGATAGGAACTTCAACCAACCCTTTCGGATTTTATAGCATTACGCTTCCCGAAGGAGATGCAGCACTTTCATTCTCCTACCTTGGTTATGCCACTCAAATATGCCGGTTCCGGTTGGAAAAGGATACCTTGCTGAATATCCGGTTACTGACCGACAATCAGTTAGAGGAAGTAGTCGTCCTGTCTAACAAAAGAGAAACCGGGATCCATGCCACTGCGATGAGTGCCCTTGATGTCCCGATGAAACAAATCCGCAATACCCCTGTTGTTCTGGGAGAAGCCGATTTACTGAAGACAATCCAGCTGTTACCCGGCGTACAGGCAGGTATGGAAGGATTCAGCGGTTTGCATGTGCGTGGCGGCGGACCGGACCAGAACCTGATCCTGCTGGATGGTATTCCGATCTACAATGCAGATCACCTGCTGGGCGTATTCTCGATCTTCACCCCGGAGGCCATGAAAAAAGTGACTCTCTTCAAAGGCTCCTTTCCTGCCCGTTATGGCGGACGATTATCGTCTATCATTGATATCCGCACCAATGACGGCGATATGCAAAATTATCATGGAACGATCAGTGTCGGCCTGCTGACCAGCAAGCTGCATTTTGAAGGACCGATCATAAAAAATAAAACTTCTTTCTGTCTGACAGGACGCCGCACCTATCTGGACCTGGTGGCCAGACCTTTTCTGCCGGAAGATAAAAAATACAACTATTACTTCTATGATATCAATGCAAAAGTAAACCATAAGTTCTCCGACAAGAGCCGACTCTTCCTCAGCTTTTATAAAGGAAAAGACCATTATGATTACAAACGGGATAAGGAATACGACGGCTATGACGATGGTCCGCGTCTGTATTTCTATAACAGCAAAATCGACATCAACTGGGGAAATACTATTGCAGCCGGACGCTGGAATTATGTGTTCAACAATAAGTTGTTCAGTAACACGACTGTAGCATACAACCATTATCAGATGTCAATGGCTGACAGTTATAAAAAGGAAGCCACCGGAACCGAGAAAAAGACCAATGCCGATCCCATGCATAACGAAACCTATACATATAATTCCGATTACCGGTCAGGGATACATGATGTTAGCATCCAGGCAGATTTCGACTATACGCCTGCCCCGAACCATCATATCAAATTCGGCGGCTCTTATCTGAATCATACGTTCCGTCCGGAGGTCACAACCTCAAATGTGAGAGAAGCAGAAAACGGATCAGTAGCACAAGATACCGTCTATAAAGATTCTTCTAACAGTAATCTGCATGGCCATGAATGCGCTTTGTATGCAGAAGATGACTTCAACATAGGTACCCGGTTAAGTATTAATGCAGGTATACATCTTTCCTTGTTTTACACCCAGGGGAAAGGTTATTTCTCAGCACAACCCCGCCTGTCCGCCCGCTACCGCCTGAACAAGGACTATGCAATAAAAGGTTCATTTACTCAAATGGAACAGTACGTACATTTATTATCGTCGTCAGCCATCTCACTACCAACTGATTTATGGGTACCTGTTACTCAAAATATCCGCCCGATGCGGTCATTTCAATATGCTGCCGGGGGATACTATACAGGGATAAAAGGATGGGAGCTGTCGCTGGAAGGTTATTATAAAGATATGCATAATGTTCTGGAATATCAGGATGGTGCCTCTTTCTTCGGAACCTCAGGAGGATGGCAGGAAAAAGTGGAAATGGGCCGCGGACGTTCTTTCGGGCTGGAAATACTTGCGCAAAAAACATTGGGAAAAACAACCGGTTGGCTGGCCTATACAATTGCCAAAAGTGACCGCCAGTTCAAAGACGGCAGCATCAACTACGGAGAACGTTTCCCCTATAAATATGACCGTCGCCACAATATAAATTTTTGTGTGAACCATCAGTTCAGTGAACGGTTCGATATTGGACTCACCTGGATATTTAACACCGGAGGGGCAGCAACATTAGCCGAACAGCGTACCGGGACAATAAACGGAAACTTGCTCGATTATATCGAACACCGCAACAATTACCGGTTACCCGTCAGTCATCGATTGAACCTGGGAGTTAACTTCCATAAAAAAGTACGCCGGGGCACACACACCTGGAATATATCTGTCTACAATGCCTATAATGCCATGACTCCCAATTTGATCTATCTGGAAGAAGAATACATCGGACAAGAACATATTGGAGAAGGAGGTGTGCCTGAAACAACTTGGAAAAGGAAAACAAGGTTGATCAAACAGACATTATTACCCTGTATACCTTCCGTCACTTATACATTTAAATTCTAAAACAGAAAATGACATGAAAAAGAATTTATCCTATCTATTATTCATACTCTATACATCTCTTTTCTCAGCTTGTGAGAACGAGATACCCTTCCGAAGCAAAATTCAAAAGCCCCAACTGCTCATGAATGCCTTTCTGGAGGCCGAAAAAGAAGAGAATCAGGTTTACCTGCATATCATTGATGACGAAACAACAACATTAGTGAGCGATGGAGCCGTCACGATCTATGTCAACGGAGAGAAGAAAGAAGTTGCTGAAGCCGAATTGATCTCCGCCAGTTATAATGACTCTACAAAATACTGCCGCGTGAAAACCCGGTTTCTCCCCGGCGATCTGGTACGCCTGGAAGCAGCTGCGGAAAACGGGCAATATCACGCCTGGGTTGAAGTAAAAATACCCCAACCGATCGAAAAGATTATACGGGTAGATACCCTTCTGACTAAAATTAAAATAGGATATTATATGGATAACTGCATCCGGTACAGAATCACATTCAACGACCGACCCGGAGAAAAGAACTATTATCAACTGCGCATCCAGGAAAACACTTACCGGACATATCCGGAGGAGGGAACAACATACGGACCGGAAATCATGTATTTGGATATAATCAATCAAGAAGATATCGTGTTGACCGATGGTCATCTCAGTACTGCCGATGATGAAGAATTCGGTATCCTTGATATGACCGTCCAAAATGTAAACAATGTATTCACCGACAGTCGTTTCGAAAATGGATCTTACACGCTTAACGTATATACCCGCTACTATGATCACAAGAATATGGACGAAAAGCTGCTTGTAGAGACAGATGCCGTCATCCGGCTACTCTGTATCACCCAGACAGACTATCGGTATATGCGTGCCATGAACTGCCTTGAGTCGGGAAACTATAACGAAACCTTTATGGAACCGGTCATTATACCTCAAAACGTTGTCGGCGGATTAGGGTTTGTCGGTGCCAGCTCCGAAAAACAAATGACGATTCGTATCCTGACCCGCCCGCCGTTGTGGTAAATAACAGTCACTGGAAATTCATTCCCCAAGTCCAATAATAGCAAAATAGTTAAAGAGAAGTTCACCACAAAGGCTACCAAACCGGTACATATCACAATTAAGGATTATAAAAAAAGGAGATAAGTTTTAAACTTAACTCCTTTATGCTCAGCAAATGTCGGGGTGAGAAGATTCGACTTCCGACCACACGCCCCCCAGACGCGTACTCTAACCGGGCTGAGCTACACCCCGTTTTCTTTACGGCTGCAAAGGTAATATTTTTCCTTTATACACCAAAACTTTCGCGGTAAAAATCTAACGACTCCAGGATTTTTTCCTTTGTCACTGCCTGATTTATCTGAACCTCACCGATTTTAGACAAAAGGGTAAAGTTGATTATACCACCTTCATTCTTCTTATCATGGGTCATCAGTTCATATAAAGTTTCGTATTCTTTGCAATCAAAGACGAAAGCCGGATAATATTCTTTGATATACTGGATAACCTGGCTCAGATTGCTCGAAGGGAAACCGCATAGCTTGTGGGACAGGTATAACTCGCTCACGATACCGGCAGCCACCGCATGACCGTGCAATAGAGGACGGTTCTTTTTGAAAGAAAGACTTTCGTAGGCATGTCCAATCGTATGGCCGAAGTTCAAAGCCTTGCGGATACCGTGTTCTTTCGGGTCCTCTGCCACGATACGTTCCTTAACGGCAACCGATTGCGCCACCATCTTATTCAGGAATGCATAATCCATCTTCTGGTCGAGGTCGAACAACATAACTGTCGCATAGGTATCCATCGAACTGATCAGCGCATGTTTAATCATTTCCGCATAGCCGGATAACAGGTTATCCCTATCCAGCGTACGAAGAAATTCACAATCGATAAACACGCATTCCGGCGGATAGAAAGAACCTATTTCGTTCTTTAATCCGTTGAAATTAATACCGGTCTTACCTCCCACGGCAGCATCGACCGAGGCCATCAGTGTTGTAGGGATATTGACCGTCTTCAACCCGCGCTTGAAAGTAGCACCGGCAAAACCGCCCATATCCGTCACCATACCACCACCCAGGTTCACCAACAGCGAGTTACGGGAAGCCCCTTCATTGGAAAGGCGCATCCAGATATTCGACAAGGCCTCCAAGCCTTTATGCGTATCGCCGGCATCGACAATTATTACCGGAGCCTCTTTGATTGCCGGCACATCCTGTATCAGCGGATAACACTTTTCCTGTGTATTTGTATCGGTAAGAATAAACAGTTTATCGTAATTCAGTGCAGCAAGGAATGCCTGTAAATCAGCTTTCAAGTCCTTACTGATCACTACTTTTTGTTCGGCCATATATTTTATTATTTTGCTTCTTAGGTTACAAAGGTATTATTTGTTATTCGATTATCAAAGAAGAAGGCAAGAGAGTTCTCCTGCCTTCTTTCATAAAAATAGTGTGTTTATAGGTTTAGGTCTTAATAAGAATTCTTTATAATAGTTGCACTTAAAGACTCATCTCCATCCACGATTTTATCGTCACCATTGAAAGTACGGAGCTTCCAGAAATAATAGCAATCGGCGCCGCTGCCCACAACACAGAAGACACCAATAAAAAAGCAGACATCATTTCCTGTACAAAGACCATGTATAAAAGGAAGTAAACCAATTAGAACAAACGGAGTCAGCAACGCTATCCGGTAATATTTCAAAAGTAGCGGTTTCTTCACCAGAAATCCTAATGTCTTCCAGTCCGTGTTCCAATGGAGCGCCCGGCGATCTTTTCCGGTAAACCAATACAGCAGACCATATTGAAGCAAGGTATATACTATATAACAAAGAGCCATAATAATTGTACCTTTTATAGATAAAGCCTGTAGCCTGACAGTGTTTCCCAGTTCATATCCGGCGCCATAACTCGAGCCATCTCCCCAAATATAGTTGAACAATATAACTCCGCCTACGACAAAAAAGAACAGATTGAGCAATATCGTTATATTTGCCCGGGCCGCACTCACTTTCACTTCTACCCCTTCCGGGTGAGAATATTCTTCCAAATTCTTTTCTTTTGTTTCCATATCGTTTGTTTTTATTTGATTTCTATACCGCAAAGATACAGGGGAGTAAAGAAACAGAATGTTATCTCAACGTTATCTTTACGTTAAGATAAAAAGGGAGGATGCCGGAAAAACGAAAATGCCTATCTTTGTCAACGAAATCAAAGTATTATGACGAAATCATTCTACATTATATTAACAGCCGCCGCCTCTTTAATTGTCCTTTTCCTGATGGGACAATGGATCGGGCGAAGTTATTCACTGACCAAAGAGCAACTGGCACGACAGATACACGAATCCTTCTGCCACGCCACCGAACGTTACCAAACAAACAAAACAAAAAACCTCCCGACCCTCTTCCGGGAGGAACTCGACAAATACCATCTCGACAAACTGGCATTCCGCATAGATACGGTTTTCCTGAACAGCCCCGATATTGTTCAACGGGAAAGCATCCGCTATTTCACTGATTACAATGACTTATTCAACAAACAACACACTTTTGTTTTTCCAATCAATGACACACAGGGAATACGAGCTTACATAAGAAATCCGCGGGCAGGCTCTATCGGCAAGCTGCTCTACTTTTTCTTCGGAACGACTATTGCACTGGGGATTCTTCTGATCTGTATCCGGAAGCAAATCAAAATTATCAAACAACAGGACGAGATCGCACGAATACGGGAAGACTTCTCCTATGCGATGATCCACGATATGAAAACGCCTCTCAGCTCGATCCTGATGGGTGCCCGTATCCTCCGAAGCGGAAAGCTGGACGGAAAACCGGAGAAGAAAGAGAAATACTTCGACATCCTGGAAGAAGAAGCACAACATCTACTGGCCCTGACTAACAAAGTGCTGACCATCTCCAAGCTGGAACACGGGCAATTACTGCTTGAAAAAAGCCTGATCCCTATCCGCCCGATGTTGGAGGAACTGACACAGTTATTCACTGCCAAGACGAATAAAACCGTCACTTTCCGGTTAAACATAGAAGCGGTAGATATATTTGCAGATGAAGAATATCTGAAAGAGGCTGTCAGCAACCTGATAGACAATGCGATCAAATATTCCGGGGAGTCGGTCGAGATACAAATCACTTCCTGCCGGTATAACCAATTTACACAAATCAAGGTAAAAGACAACGGGATCGGTATTTCCCTTGCTGCACAGAACCATATATTCGACAAGTTCGAACGGGCTTCGATCAACCAGAGCAATGCTGCCGACGGTGTTACAGGTTTCGGCCTGGGACTGAATTATGTCATGAACGTCACCCGCTCGCACGGCGGCTATGTCAGCGTCGAAAGCCAGGAAGGAAAATACAGTGAATTTACCATCTCATTACTAGTATCCACCACAGAAGAAACAACAGTATGATCAAATTATTATTAGTAGAAGACGATGCCAACCTGAGTTATATCATTCAGGGAGGATTGGAAGATATGATAGGCGGTTATGAGGTGATCATCGCCTGCAACGGGAAAGAAGGCCTGGAGAAATACCGGCAGGTAAAACCGGATATTATCGTTGCCGACATCGAAATGCCGGTCATGGACGCTACGAGATGGTGCGCCGTATCCGGGAGACGGACAGAGAGCTCCCGATCCTTTTCTCATCCGCCCGTGTTTCACCGAAAGACGTGGTAAAAGGGTATGAACTGGGAGTGGACAATTATGTCAAAAAGCCTTTCCTGCCGGAAGAACTGGATGCACATGTCCGCGCGTTGCTCCGCATGAAGCAAGGGAATACGGAAAAAGTTAAAAACCAGACATGGACAATAGGCGGATATACCTTGGATCCGGCACAGGCAACCTTGCGCCATATCTCCGGAAGCAACCACTTACTGACACCCCGTGAGAACGGGATACTGGAACTATTATTCCGTAAACCGGGAGAAATTATCCGCCGTGAAATCATTTTAGACAAATTCTGGAATACGGAAGACGATTACTTTGCTTCCCGTAGCCTGGATGTCTTCGTCACTAAGCTCCGCAAACTATTGTCACAAGACGAAAAAGTCAGTATCAAAACGATAAGGGGGACCGGTCTGATGATCACGATATCCTGACCTACCAGACAAGAAGTCAAGGCATTGGCAAATAAATATTCCTGACTTTGAATAATTTCTCATATATTTCCACTAAGTTTAACCCTGATTTTAATCATATATACATCCCATATATTTTTATTATGTCATACTATTAAATTTAAACGAACCATGAAGAAAGTTTTCCTATTCCTGAGTCTCTGCCTGTTGGTCGCGTCATTCGCCAACGATGCCGCCGCGCAGCAACAGAAACCACGTATCGGCGTTGCCGGTATACAAATCGAGAACAGCGTATTTATGCCCAACAGGCAACCGATAGTCGGAAGGCCGCTCACTTTGCCGGATTACCTGAGTCCGGATTCTGCCATGGGGCAGGCGGCAACATGGCTTCCCTCCCTGATGGGCCGTGGCGGTGGCCGCGGACCGGTTACGAAAGAATCATACGACGCCTTCGTCAACGAAGCGCTTGAAATAATAAAGGCGAACATGCCTTACGATGCTTTCTGGTTTTACAATCACGGGGCATGCAGCGTGGATGGAGTAGCCGATCCGGAGGGTGAGTTTATGGAAAAAGTCCGCAGCGTTATCGGTAACGACGTTCTTGTTACGACCACTATGGACCTTCATGGCAATGCATCCTGGCTCGTAGCCCTTAACTCCGACCTGATTACAACTTACCGCAAAGCCCCTCACGATGATTCACGTGAATCGCATCGTCGTGGCGTAGTCAATCTGCTGGATCGACTAGCTCCGGTAAAGGACGTCCAGCTTATAAAGCATGGGTAGCCGTTCCGGTATTAGTTTCCGGAGAATGGTCGAGTACGCGTGCCGAACCTGCCAAATCGCTTTATGCCATGGTTCCCGAAGTTGAAGCAATGCCGGGTGTAATAGATGCAGGTATCTGGATCGGTTATGTATGGGGAGACGACCGGCGCAACCAGGGAGTAGTGATGGTTTACGGTGACGACAAAGCACAGGTAGAAGCAGGCGCAAAGAAACTGGCGCAAAAATTTTGGGATGTCCGCCGTCAGTTCACATTGGAAGCTCCGGGGCATCCGCTCGAAAAATGTCTCGATCTGGCCCTGGCCAGCGACAAGAAGCCTTTCTTTATCAGCGATATGGGTGACAATCCCGGTGGTGGCGGTTCAGGCGAAGTTACATGGACATTAGCCCAGGTATTGAAACGTCCGGAACTTCAATCTCCAAATGGCAAAAGCCTGCTTTACTGTTCTATTCCGGGAAGCGAGATGGTTGAAGCCGCACGCAAGGCTGGTGTAGACGGCCATGCAGAAGGATATGTAGGAGCTATGACGGACAATGCTTATGAACCTCCTGTCTGGTTATCCGGCACGGTAATATATGTCAGCCCCGTTCAGGATCAGAACCAGGTCTCCGAATCCCCATACAGAAGACGCAGCGATATCGCTATTATCAAAACAGGAAGTATTTATGTCGTCGTGGGAACATCTTCTCCCACACCCAACCTGGAAGGTACCGGGATAGATCCCCGTGAAATGGATATTGTAATGGTGAAACAGGGTTACCTGGTAAACCAATGGTATAATATGAAAGCAGACTGGGTGATGGCTCTGACCCGCGGCGGAGTGGATCAGGATTTCAAAAGCATTCCGTATAAGAACATCGTCCGGCCTATGTTCCCATTAGACCCGGATATGCCGGACCCGGAACTGAATGTTATATTTGTTCCCTCGGCAAAACATTTGTACGGAAGATAAACACCTACATAGTTAGTAAGACATAAAAACCGTTCACCTGTCACCTTTTAGTCAATAAACAACTGGAATAAAATACATTAAACGGCAATTATCAGGGTGAATGGTTTGCCAAAAAGGTGAATGGTTACCTGCAACCGTTCACCTTTGCCTACTAACACTTCTCCAATAATAAACTACTCAAAAATCAATAACCTATTAAGACAAAAGAAACAATCAACTGCCTTATTCACCCAGGTCGGTAAGTTTTTCGATAATGGTCAGTAAGCTTAACGACCTACGTCGACAAGCTTAACGACAGCCATCTTTATATTTATAGGTAATATGTTTCAGACTAATAGAAAAGAGATTGATAGTTAGTTTCCAATAGGTTTACTGTTAATATCCGGTATACAAGAAAAAATCAGCAAAGTACTCCGATGATTCGGGACTTTGCTGATTCAATATCTGTGAATAGATTACAATTCGTTTATGTCTTCAACAGACAGGCCGGTGCACTGGGCAATTATCTCAATATTAACTCCCTGATTTTTTAAGTTGGCAGCAATTTGACGTTGTCCTTCGGCTTTTCCTTCAAGTTTGCCTTTTTTCATGCCTTTCACCTCTGCTTCCTCTACCGCATATTCCAGCGTATTGCGCCAGTCACGGTAAATCTTCAGGTTCTCATCGTAAACTGCCCGTTCGTGAGGAGTCATTGCATTCAGGTTTGCTACGTCGAGCAGGCGTTTGAAAGCATCATTTTTCTCCTTAAACGGAGACATATCAAATAAATTCATATTCTTCAATATATAAACCATATTTTCAAGAGGCGTTTTGCATTCCTCTTCTCTTAGATTGAACAGATCGA
>NZ_QSDP01000010.1:0-83998 GCF_003463685.1 Parabacteroides sp. AM58-2XD | reverse complement strand
TTCGTTACTTCGTACTGTTTTCATAAGCTATATCGTTATTAGTTAATAATGAATTTGATACAATACAAAGTTAACTAAAATGGTATAGCTTTTGTAGTGCTATCTCGTGTTATCCGTCTTTTCCGATTTTAAACATAGGAACTATTTTAAAATTGTTTTATTTATTAGATTATTCTATAGCCAGCTTCCGAACACAATTATTCCTTGCATCGCCGACATAAATGGTGCCTTCTTTGTCGATAGCCACTCCTGTAGGATATTGAAACAAGGCATCTTCCGGCGAACCATCCACATATCCCTTTACACCGGCAATACCAATGACAGTACTAACCACACCATCACGTGTTATTTTCCGTATAACATGATTTCCGGCATCAGCGACATACATCACTCCGTCTTGATCAAAACATATTTGTTTCGGATCATTAAATAAAGCATCTTCACGTTCTCCATCCTGCCATCCGGTTTCATTTTGAACACCGGCGTAGAGTTCATGCTTTTTGGTTTTGATGTTATAACTATATATACAATGTTTAGCAGAATAACAGATATACAACATATCAGGCTCAAGAGTATCAAAACTAACAAAGCTATCAGAACTACTTAATAATCCTTCATCCAGTTGTTCCGCAGATTTAGTTCTCGGATCAAAACGAACAAGTTGACCATTATAGGCACGTGTATAGATTAATCCGTCATTTACATTAGGTGCAACCGAATGCATCCAGTCAAGTGTAAAAGCAGGAGTTCCTTCTTTGGGCCTAGGTTTAATTCTTTTAGGTGCCCACTGAGTTTCAGGATCAAACTCGATCAATCCCTGGGAGCCCTGATCCAAGGCTACAAAAACAGTTTTACCTTCTGCATCCGTTGCAGAAGCGTTGGGATACGGACAGTTTCCTGAACCTTTAACTAACGTACTGACTACATTCTTTTCCTCATTAATCTGGCGAACTGCATGTCCAAGACGTTCACTAACAAAAATATTTTTCTCAGCATCCACACATAAGAACCAGGGTTGATCAAAAGAAGCCTCTGCCAATGTTCCATCAATCATTTCACCATGTCCATCATCACCTCCCACCGGCTTTCCGGCTATAGTAGAAACCGTAGTCTGCGTTGTATAAGAAAATGTGTTTTCAAAAGTAAGGGAGTCTTTTCCTATTGCAACAGATATTTGACATTCTGCACCGGGCTGCCTCGGAGTAATTACATAAAGCATATCACCGGCAGCACGCACAACAGCTGCTTTTTTAGTGTTATAATATACTTTTATCGCTTCCGGATCTGTTCCGAAATTAGTACCTTTAATGATCATCTTAGTTGCCATCCCTCCCGAATCGGGATAAAATGTTTCCAACTTGACCGGAGTATTCGGATCATAGGGTTGCCCACTTCCATTTGTATTCGTCTTATCATCAGAACAAGAAAAAATGGAGATAAGCAAACAACTTAACATAAGAGATGGTACATTCTTTGTAACAAATCTCTTGGGTTTAAAATAAATTGTCATAATTGATTACTTTAGATATTTAGGTATAACTTTCTGTTTCAGTATCATTGTACTGCAAAAACCGGGGTTCAACTTTATCCGCTCATAGACATTTTTTTATAGGTTAACAATATATTCACATTGAAGAAACTCTATCCGGCTATTCTGTTTTTCAATTTTTTACATTGTGAATCGAGTTCTGCCAGAACTATGGTAATTATTCCTTATACATACTGAATATCACCCAAAGCAAATAATAAGAGCTATTATATTAGAGTGTTTTTTAATAAATGCGGGCTGGTTTAATCTGAATTTCCCAAAATTGGATACAAAATATCTTTAGCAATACGCAAACATACACGCGCAACAAAATTTAACACGTACAATAACAGACAAAACGAAAACTTTTATATTTATTGATTTGTTTTTCATAAATTTAGTCCGTACATTTGCATTCGAAGGACATAGTTCTGGCAGAACTATAAACAAGAAGAATTTCAAGGCTTAATTATCAATAATGTACCCATCAGGACTACACGAATCGGATTAAAATGCTACCATTTAAATAGGTTACTTTTATTAAATTCAATTGCAGACTTACATGTCTTCTAATTCTATATAAACAATCTTTTTCCTTGGATACAAGAGAAAATCAATATCTTTTTCTACTCTATTTCTATCACTTAACAAAATACCACAAGACATTGACTACAATATAAGTAGATAGCTACATAGTGACTGATAGAGCTCCTGAAAATGCAGCTATCCCACTTATTATTATACCGATTTATCCACTATGACTCAAATCCCCCATTCGCCGGATTGAAAATTCCTTTTTCCGTAATAATTGCAGTAATTAATTCGTTAGGTGTTACATCAAAAGCCGGGTTAAATATTTTTACATCTTTCGGAGCCATACGATGCATATACACATTTCTGTTACTTCAGCAGGATCTCGCTCTTCAATAACGATGGATTTTCCATCGGGACATTGCATATCAATCGTAGAAGTAGGTCCCAAAACATAAAAAGGAATGCCATAATGCCGGGCAAGTATGGCAACGCCCGAAGTCCCGATCTTATTAGCGATATCGCCATTGGCAGCGATCCTGTCACAACCGACAATGACCGCCTGTACCCAGCCTTTCTGCATGACAGACGAAGCCATATTATCGCAAATAAGCGTGACATCTACTCCAGCTCTGTTCAATTCGTATGCAGTCAGGCGAGCTCCCTGGAGCAGCGGACGGGTTTCATCGGCAAAAACTTTAAAACCATATCCTCTCTCTTCTCCCAGGTAAACCGGAGCCAATGCCGTCCCATATTCAGATACGGCCAAATGACCAGCATTGCAATGGGTCAAAATTCCCATCCCCGGACGCAACAAAGACAGGCAATGTTCCCCGATACGCCGGCAGGCAGCCGCATCTTCCTCACGGATAGCCAGTGATTCCTTATGTAATAATTCAACCAAAGCCGGTACTGTTTCCGAAGCATTTTCCAATACGACCTTTTCCATCCGGTTCAAAGCTGCGACCAGGTTGACAGCCGTAGGCCGCGATCCCGCCAGATATTCTTTAACCCGACGAAACGCCGTATAGAATTCATCAAATGAGCCGGCCTCGATCTGCCTGCTACAAACATATATACCATAGGCCGCAGCAACACCGATCGCAGGTGCCCCGCGTACTTTCAACTTATAAATTGCATCCCAGATGTCCTCAGCCGAAGTAAGTTCCAAATAACATTCTTCAGCCGGTAACCGGGTCTGGTCCAGAATCACGACTGCATTCTGGTCGTCGCTAAGACGGACGGTTTTCAAATCTGTAATATTTTTCATTGTAATTTAAATATCCACTTCTTTATGACCTTCCATTTTTATATTATCCTCATTTCCTCCCGCTATCAATAGTGATCAGGTGTCAACGTCGACTCTATTACAATACCGGCAGCACCAATGGCTACGGCACCTACGATAATTCCGGCATCAGCGCCTTTTACCTTATGCACATAGAAAAAGTCTCCGGCCTGCTTTTTCCCGGCATCAAAAGAAGCTAGCGGCACATTCCCCGTCTTGATCAGCTGTGCAACATAGAAACTACTTTCATAAGAAGAATAGTTTCTCCCTCCGTTCTCCGAGTTAGCCGTATATAAACTCAGATAACTCCTGAAAGACAAAGGACTATCATCTTCCGTAAACTTCTTCACTTTCACATTTACCACATCTGAATTGGACTTGGCAAATTTCTGTATCGTATATGCCCCCTTGGGTATACGGTCGAACGGGAAATTCGTAAGCCTCAAAGGAGTAGATTCCACCTTTGACCTGGGAGGAATAAAACTGACACCTTTAGGCAAAGCTATCTGACCGGCAAATGAGCCGCTAGAATAAGCGTCTGTCGAACTATATCTTCTGCTCCAACTGAAACTGTCACCGTATGAAGAAGATTCAGTCTGTCCCTGTATCGGGGCATTCTCCTGGTAATAGCTGGTTGCAATGTCGTCAATGATCAATGCAGAACGCTGCCAGTCAACAAACAGAGGCTCATCCATCTTATTATATACCGTGATAGAAACAGGCGCATCTTCACCATAGAAACAGTAAGATATACACACACTGTCATTTTCTATGACAAAATCTTTATCGTCATTTTTCTCTCCGACTGCATCATTCGACTCCAATACTGAATAATAGTAAGAAGAACAGGAACTCATGCAAAACAGAGCCACTACACCCAAAACAAACAACATTCTTTTCATGATCATCCGATTAAGTAAAGTCCAACAAATATATTCTTTTTTATTTAAAATCTTCTATGTTTCCAGCTTTAAACGAATACGCCCCGCACTTTTCCGTATTGGCTTACCGAAGTTGCCTGTTTTAATGACATCCTGGTATATTTAAGACATTCCATCAATAAAAAACCCCTACTTCATATGTCTAAATTATACTTACCACAGACACAATCCTCCTTATCGTTTCATTATTTTTCCGTTACCATTCTGCCTGCCGATAATTGTCAGCAGGCCTGCGCATAATTATCGACAGGCTAGCCCACAATTGTCGACAGACCTGCTTATAATTATCAACAGGCAATTCCATTGGCAAAAATTCAGACAAACATGATGATGATATTTAAAGAGGATCACAATGTTCCGGTATTTTCCAGGTGAAGAAAATGGTTTTCCCGATATTTTCTTAACTTTGCGAATAGTAACGTTGACTAAACAATAATGCGATGAAAACAAACATTCCGGAACGTATTGCCTCACTCAGAGAGGTAATGAAAGAAAAAAATATAGACGCTTATATCATTCCCAGTTCAGATCCGCATCTGAGCGAATACCCTGCCGACCGTTGGAAATCACGCGAATGGATATCCGGTTTTGACGGTTCTGCCGGAATAGTGGTCGTAACAGCCGATAAAGCCGGGTTATGGACAGACTCACGGTATTTCCTTCAAGCCGGTATTCAACTGGAAGGTTCAGGCATCGAACTATATAAAATGGCTTTGCCGGAAACTCCGACAATCCAGGAGTTCCTGCTTCATGAATTGGAAAGCGGACAAACCGTCGGAACAGACGGACAGACATACAGCGTAGCTGAAACGGCAATACTTGAAAAGGCCCTGCGCCGAAAAGAGATCAAACTGGAAACATCCTACGACCTGATCGACCTGGTCTGGAAAGACCGGCCTGCCATCCCCGGTAATCCGCTGTTTGAAATGCCTGTCGAGCTAAGTGGAAAATCCGTCCGCGAAAAGCTGGATGAATTAAATAACATGCTTCGCAAAGAAGGAGCCGACAGCCTGATCCTCGCTGCTCTCGACGAAGTGGCCTGGACATTTAATATACGCGGAACAGACGTCGCCTACAATCCGGTGGTAATCAGTTATGCGTTTGTCTCGGAAGATGAAAGTGTGCTTTTTATCGATCCTAAAAAGATAACGGCAGAGTCTGCTGAAAACCTGAAAAAAGAGGGGGTTATACTGGCCGACTACACGATGATACAGAAATACCTGTCCCGGCTTCCGGAAAACAGCCGTGTATTCATCGATCCGGCAAAAACAAATATATCATTATATAACGCCCTTCCCAAAGGCTGCACGATCATCGAAGGCATCACACCCGCCAACCACCTGAAAAGTATCAAGAACGAAACAGAAATAAAAGGATTCCGCAACGCTGTGATAAAAGACGGTATTGCCCTGACCCGTTTCTACATCTGGCTGGAAAAGAAATTAGCAGCAGGAGAAAAAGTAACAGAACTCAGCGCATCAGCCATGCTGACGGCTCTACGTGCAGAACAGCCGCAATACATCATGGATAGTTTTGAGACCATCTGCGGATACGCCGCCCACGGAGCCATCGTGCATTATGCCGCCACGCCCGAGACCGATGTGGAGATTAAAGTAGACAGTATGCTTCTGATGGACTCCGGTGCCCAGTATTTGGACGGAACGACCGACATCACCCGTACGATAGCCCTGGGTGAACCGACCGAACAGATGAAAAAAGATTTTACCCGTGTACTGAAAGGCACGATCGGGATTGCCAAATGCAAATTCCCGGCCGGAGCAAAAGGTGTTCAACTGGATATCCTGGCCCGCAAAGCATTGTGGGATGCCGGCATTAATTACCTGCACGGAACGGGACACGGAATCGGTCATTGCCTGAATGTACACGAAGGCCCGCAGAGTATCCGTATGGAAGCAAACCCTGTCCCACTGAAACCCGGCATGGTAATCAGTGATGAACCAGCCATGTACCGGACAGGCGAATACGGCATCCGGACAGAAAATATGGTTCTGGTCCGCGAAGACAGTGAAACGGAATATGGCAAATTTTACGGATTCGACACACTGACTTTATGCTACATCGACACCAAACTGATCGTTGTCCCGATGTTGTCTGTCAGGGAGCGTGCATGGATCAACAAATACCACCAAATGGTATACGACTTGTTAAGCCCTCATCTGAATGAAGATGAAAAGGCCTGGTTGAAAGAGAAAACAGCAGAAATCTAAAACACTTGTCTACTATAAAATTATGGCAATAATAAAATCAGTAAGAGGCTTTACCCCAAAGATCGGTAAAGACACATTTTTAGCAGACAACGCCGCAATTATCGGCGATGTCGAAATAGGAGACGGTTGCAGCATCTGGTTCGGGACTGTCCTCCGCGGTGACGTAAACTCGATCCGCATCGGAAACGGTGTCAACATACAGGATGGTTCCGTACTGCATACATTATATGAAAAGTCAACCATAGAAATTGGTGATGACGTTTCGGTGGGACACAACGTTACCATACACGGGGCTAAGATATGCAACGGCGCCCTGATCGGAATGGGATCGGTTGTCCTCGATCATGCCGTGATCGGTGAAGGAGCGATCGTAGCTGCCGGTTCAGTCGTACTGAGCAAGACGATTGTCGAACCGGGCAGTATCTATGCCGGCGTACCGGCTAAGTTTGTAAAGAAAGTAGACCCGGAACAGGCGAAAGAGATTAATCAGAAGATTGCTAAAAACTACCACATGTATTCAAGCTGGTATAAAGAAGATTCGGAATAAATGAAAAAAACAGGTTGGGCAATACTGCTGGCTCTATGTTGTATCGGAGGCTATCTGGTATTGCCCTCCAATTATTATCTGCGTCGTGCGCTGATTCATCTGCTCCCGAAGATCGACCAGTATCCGATCTTTGAAAACCGGACCATAGAAGCAGGAGCACCACAAGCATGGATACAGTCTGAGGACTACAACAAACTCTCCATCCCCGAAAAATACCTGCCGGTATTTGATGAACTGGGAACGGTTGCTTTTGTCATTATCAAAGACAGTTCTTTACTTTTCGAACAATACTGGGAAGATTATTCCCCTAAATCGCACAGCAACTCGTTTTCCATGGCCAAAAGCATTGTTTCACTGGCTATAGGATGTGCTATTGACGACGGATTCATCAAAAACGTAGATCAACCGGTCAACGATTTCTATCCGGAATTTCAGGGATACAATGGAAAAGTACTGACCCTCCGTCATCTGCTGACAATGAGTGCCGGTGTGGATTTCGACGAAGCCTACTCCTCCCCTTTCTCGCCTACCACGAAATTGTATTACGGGGATGACCTGGAAAAGATCGCTTTAGGCATGAAAGAAACGGAAGAGCCGGGCGTTAACTTTATCTACCAGAGCGGGGTGACACAACTACTTTCCCTCATTGTAGAAAAAGCGACCGGAGAGAACATCAGTTCGTACGTTTCTAGAAAATTATGGACTCCAATGAATGCGGAAGAAGATGCGCTCTGGAGCCTGGATAAAAAAGAGGGTATCGAAAAAGCATATTGCTGTTTCAACAGTAATGCCCGCGACTTCGCCCGTTTCGGACAACTGATCTTAAACAAAGGCAGCTGGAACGGCAGGCAACTGGTTTCCGAATCCTATATAACGGAAGCGACAACACCCGACACCAGCCTGACCTTCAAAGAGTATAATGAGACAAACCACTGTTACGGTTTCCAGTTCTGGCATCTTACTTATAAAGGCATGGAAATTCCTTATATGCGGGGAATTCTCGGCCAATATGTTTTCGCCATTCCGGAACTGAATGCCGTCGTCGTACGCCTGGGGCATAAACGCAGTGATACACGTTCCGCCCAACATTATCCGGATGATATCGATACGTGGCTGGGAGCCGCGGTGGAAATGATACAGGAATCAACTAAAAATCAGAATAAATCAGAATAAACATACTAAATTAAACAACAAATGAAGAAAACAGTTTTAACTGCGCCAATCGCAGCATTGTTACTCCTTTCTTGTGCAGAAGCGCCACAGGAGAAAGGTAAAGAGATCACTTACACGCCGCAGGCTGCTTACAATCCTCCGACGTATGTATGTTACAAAGCTCCGGCTCCGATCAAGATAGACGGCAAGCTATCTCCCGAAGAATGGGATGCGATTCCCTGGACTACCGACTTTGTCGATATCGAAGGTGACAAACGTCCTAAACCACTTCTGCAAACACGGGCAAAAATGACTTATGATGATAACGGTATGTACTTCGCCGTTCTGATGGAAGAACCGCATGTATGGGGCACCATCACGGAACACGATGCCGTAATCTATCAGGATAACGATTTTGAAATATTCCTCAATCCGACAAACGACACGCATAACTATCTGGAATATGAAGTAAACTCACTGGGTACGGAATGGGATCTGTATCTGAGCAAACCTTACCGGGATAATCCGCAAGTCCTGAACAACTGGGAATTTGCCGGTATGAAATCGGCCGTTCATGTAGACGGGACTTTGAACAACCCGAAAGATACCGACAAATCATGGAGCGTGGAAGTTTTCATTCCCTGGTCTTCCATCTATCAGGTAGCAAGAGGGAAAAACAAGCCTGTACCCGGCGAACATATCCGTACGAACTTCTCACGTGTGGAATGGACAACGGATATACAGGACGGAAAATACGTAAAAGTCCCTATCAAAGGCGAAGATAAGATTCGTGAATACAACTGGGTATGGGCTCCGACAGGGGTAATCAATATTCATATGCCGGAATACTGGGGATTCGTACAGATATCCGATAAAGTGGTCGGAACCGGCGAAACACCATTCGTAACAGACCCGAATGATGAAGTTAAATGGCTTCTGCGCAACTTGTATTACCGTCAGAACGAATATGCTGCTACCTTCGGCGAGTATGCACCATCTGTAACCGCCCTCAAACCCGAAGAATTATGTCCGGCAGAACAGGCCAAACAGATCAAACTGTTCAATACGCCTTCCATGTATGAAATCACATTGCCCGGAACAGACGGTAATGTATGGCATATCCGACAGGACGGATTGGTTTGGGCTTCCAAGAAATAATTGAACCTACTTTTCCCTTGATGGAAAAGTAACCAAAAGATCAAGGCTTAACCGGCTTCACTGCTACGGTGAAAGACTACGCTGTCGCCTCTGAACTCGCTACGCTCAAACAGCAGACGCTCCGAACGCTTCGTCTTTCCCCTTCGCGGACGTTCACCCGCTTAGGCCTTTCCCAGGAAGCACAGCTTCCTCTTTGGATTGCCGATACCGACATCTAAATATAACAGGTGCTTTCTCTTTCAACAGCCGGTATCGGCAATCCCAGGAGAACGCTTTGCGTTCTATGAAAGGCCTCATCTGGTGAGCGTAAAGCGAAGCATCCGGAGTGAGCGCCCGGAGGCTGTGCTGTTTGAGCGTAGCGAGTTCACAGACGACAGCGAACGGAGGATGCGCAGTAGCGAGGCAGATGTAGCCTTGATCTTTGGTTACTTTCTTATCAAGAGAAAAGTAACATTCAAATATGATAACAAATGAAACAATACAAATACCTCCTTTTTGATCTCGACGGTACAATTACCGATTCGGAAAGCGGGATTACCCGCTGCGTTGAATATGCACTGAACCATTTTGGCATTCAGGTAAACGATTTACGCGAATTATCACCGTTCATCGGTCCTCCTTTGATGGATTCATTCAAAGACTTTTACAATTTCACCGATGAACAGGCAACTATCGCCGTTGCCAAATACAGAGAAAGATACACAGTCAAGGGCATTCTGGAAAATAAGTTATATCCGGGGATTAAAGAATTGCTGGCACAAGCCCGACAAAACGGCAAAACCGTCATACTGGCCACATCCAAACCGGAAATATTCGCCAGACGCATTCTGGATTATTTTGAATTAAGCAGTTATTTCTCTTTCGTCGCAGGAAGTGGCCTGGATGGTTCGCTTCATACCAAAACGGATGTAATCAACTATATATTAGAGGTAAACGACATAACAGACCGAGATTCAGTCGTCATGATCGGCGACAGGAAACACGATATCATCGGTGCCAAAAACACAGGTATAGATTCTATCGGTGTTTTATACGGATTCGGAGATTACGAAGAACTATCGGAAGCCGGAGCGGATTATATAGCAGAAGATATTCCGGCACTCCGCAGATTACTTCTGTAGTTTTGCATTATTCTTCCGATTTTATTCACGTTTTCGGTGTTTTCCTCTTACTTTTGCATATGAAGGAAAGCAATTTAGGATTTGCCTTATGATGAATGTTATAGAAAAGATAAACTCTTCGTACCCCATTTCAGATGATACGATACGAATATTGAAAGAAAATGTGACTTTATGCCATTTCCCTAAAAAATATCAGTTGATAAAGGCAGATATGTTTTGCAAATCAGCTTATTTCATAGAGAAAGGAATGACCCGCTCTTTCTGGCTGGTAAACGGGGAAGAAATAACAACTTCCTTCTCTGACGAGGGGGGAATTGTTTTCAGCATGGACGAATTATACTATAACAAACCCAGTGAAGAATTTGTGGAAACACTTGAAGACGTTGTTGCCTATAGAATATCACTGACCGACTTACTCCGGCTGTTTGAGACAAATATTGAATTAGCCAATTGGGGAAGAGTCATTCATCAAAACGAATACAGACGATTACACCGTTCACATAAGGAACATCTTACATTATCGGCCAAAGAGAGGTACGAAGAATTTAAACAGCAGTTTCCTCTGGTTTGCCAGCGGGCACAACTGGGATATATCGCTTCATATCTGGGAATAACGCTGTCGACACTCAGCCGTCTCAGAGCTCAGAAATAATCTTTCCCCGGCAAAATTTGACGTAGGACAAATGTTAGGAAACAGAAGTTCTCTAATTTTGGGGCGTCATTGACAACAGCTTACAATAATAATCTAAATTATAAATTTTATCATGCAAAACATTTCTTCCGCTGCATTTACAGACACTAAACCTCATTACGACCTTCTTGACGGATTAAGAGGGGTAGCGGCCCTTTTAGTCGTATGGTATCATGTGTACGAGGCTACGCTTTTGCCGGAGGCAGCGATACCATCGGAGGTATCAACCATGGCTATCTGGCCGTGGATTTCTTTTTTATCCTATCCGGCTTCGTTATCGGCTATGCTTACGACGACCGTTGGGCAAAGAGTTTAACCCTGAAAGATTTCTTTAAACGCCGTTTAATCCGTCTGCATCCGATGGTTATCATGGGAGCGATTCTGGGTCTTATCACTTTCCTTATTCAAGGCAGTGTAAAATGGGACGGAACACATGTGGCTATCTCCACGGTTATGTTATCCTTACTTTGCTCCCTGTTTTTCATACCCGCCATACCGGGAGCCAGTTACGATGTCAGAGGGAATGGCGAAATGTTTCCGTTGAACGGTCCCAGCTGGTCATTATTCTTCGAGTATATCGGTAATATTCTTTATGCCTTGTTTATTCGCCGATTATCCACCAAAGCATTGACTGTAGTCGTCTTTTTGATGGGTGTGGCACTGGCTGCGTTCGCTTCCCTCAATGTTTCCGGATACGGTAATATCGGAGTGGGTTGGACACTGGATGGCGTGAACTTTATTGGCGGATTGTTACGAATGCTTTTCCCTTTCTCCATGGGTATGCTCTTATCCCGTAACTTCAAACCCATAAAGATTAGAGGCGCTTTCTGGATTTGTTCAATTATATTACTGGGATTGTTCTCAGTTCCTTATCTGGAAGGAACCGACCCGATTTGCATAAACGGACTTTACGAATCGTTTTGTATCATCATCGTTTTCCCTATCCTTATTTGGTTGGGAGCATCGGGAACCACTACGGATATAAAGTCTACGAAGATTTGTAAATTTTTAGGGGATATCTCTTTCCCGCTTTATATCATACACTATCCGTTCATGTACCTGTTTTATGCCTGGTTGATCGACAAGCAGCTTTTCACTCTCGGAGAAACCTGGCAAATGGTTCTGGGCGTTCTTACCTTAAATATAGTTGTGGCTTATCTGTGCCTGAAACTATATGACGAACCAGTAAGAAAATGGTTAAGCAAAAAGTTTCTGGCTAAGAAATAAGTATTCTATACATTAATTATAATACAGACGCGGATTTTACGGATAACACTTTATACAAGAACCGTAAAATCCGTGTCTGCAATATATTAATAACATAAACCTATCAGATACCGGCAAAGAATATCCCCGCCAAACACAGCCACGCAATAAAGAATACCTAACGGATATCCTTTCAAATTACAGGACACTTTCAAAGCCTTGAACATCCATACCAATGCCCACACCAAAAATATCATACCGATCAACGACAGCCATATCCCGACCAGGAAACCGGGTTGAGCCATTAGCTCCATCGGTGGCACATTCATATCGATCTTCGCCAGGTTTTGCATCGGAGGCAGCATATTGAATAAATTCATAAAGATAAAAGGTAACTGGGCAAAAGCAACAGTCCCCAATACATCGATCACCCTTATCCGTGAACGTGACAAGATCAGTCCGCCCAGATAAAACAACACGGCCGGAACTATCCAGACAACCAGATGTTCCACTGCATAACACCACCAGGCCGGATTAGGCGCCGGACCGAAATGTAACAACCCGTGATAATGCCAGCCGGAGAGATAACATATAACTGTAGAAACTACCATTCCTAATAATCCCCACCCTAACGCTTGTCCTCCGGCAATCCATTCAAACGGATTAACAAGAAAATCCAACCACTGTTTTTTCATAACTACTCTATCTTATTTAATTTATCAATCAGATCATCCAGAACATTCCTGACGGTAGGATAACTCACCCCCATACTCTTCGCCATGTCTTTCAGGCTTCCGCTCGACTTAATAAAATCAACGATAAACTGTTGTTCTTTCTCAGTCAACCGTGCCAAAAGAGGCAGTTCAAAGTTCCCGCAAACCTCCGTGTCGCATTGTCCGCAAAACAACCTCCCCACTCTCAGAGGGGAATCACAGGCAGGACACTGCAACGGCAAACGTTTTCTGACTTCTCCCATAATCACTTTTTCTCTTTAATAAACGAACTTAACGACGAAATCAAAGTGGCATTAACCGGTAAAGAAGGATTTGCATACACCACCATCTGTTTTTGAGGATCAGTCGTATCACAATCTTTCAGTACGTGGTTCATCTTTTCTATCAAAAGAAGTGTTGCAGAAGGAGCCGCTTTCTTCAACAACTCCGCATCTTCCACCAGAACCTGTATATCATTTTTCCCTTGTACGATCAACACCGGAATTTTCAACTCCTTAATTATCTGTTGAGGATTATATTTATACCATGATATCATATAGGGTTGAACCGATTGCCTGAACAATGCCTCCATACCGAACGGCACATTCGGGACTAATTTACCCTGCTTCAACGAATCATTGATAGAAGCGACCATATTCCTGACAGATTCAGGTTGGGACGAAAGCTGTTTTTCTATTATCTCATAAGCCGGTCTTCCCGCCCCAGCCAAAGAAACAAATGCCTTTACTTTCGGATTATTACGGCATGCCAGCATCCCGATCAACGAACCTTCACTATGGCCGATTACCGTAATACCGGTAAAACGTGAATCCTTTCCCAGATAATCGATCCACCCTTTCACATCGTTGACATAATCCTCAAAACGCAAGTCAGACTCTTTCTTTCCTGCCGGTGCACTGGATGCTATTCCCCGTTTATCAAAACGTAAAGAAGCTATACCCTGCTTTGCCAGATCTTCGGCCAGATACTTCAAAGAATTATTCGTCATCTGTCCGATCGCAGAATTACCATCCATATCGGTCGGTCCAGATCCGGCAATCAACAAGACTACAGGAGAAGATTTCATTCCCGGGGGAAGAAGTATTTTTCCATGAATGACTCCGTTTTGAGTATTCAGGGTTACCGCCTCATCGGCCAGCGGCATCAACTGCCCGAAACAAACAACGGTAACAAAAGAGAAGATAATGCTGAATAATAATTTTACCTGTTTCATATTATTGCTTTTCTAATAACTTATCCGGACAAATATATGAATTATATTGAATAAAATTCAACATGAGATAAACTTTATTCAATTATGGATAAAAATAATTCATACCAGGTAAGGTATTCCTGTCCCGGAATATCCCTTATTTTTCTTTTACTATATTTTAGCCATTCCAATTTGTATCCCTTATCTTTGCAACAGATTAAATACATAACATAAACGAACTATATCATGAAACGAAACAACCTATGGATAACCACCCTGGCCTTGGGTATCGCGTTATCCGCCTACGGACAGCAAGCCGACGGAGGTATTTCCGCGGAGATGCTGCAACAGATCAAACAATCTTACAAAGGAACACCGACTGATAAAGCAATTCATAATGCGATCAGTAATAACGACATCAACAAACTGGCTGTAAACGCTGAAAGCAAAAACAATTTCGACACTTACTTTTCTCACAAAGTAAACGGTAAAGGCATCACCAACCAGAAATCTTCCGGACGTTGCTGGTTATTTACCGGACTGAACGTATTCCGTGCACAGGCAATCGCTAAATATAATATGGGAGATTTCCAGTTCTCACAAAACTATTCTTTCTTCTGGGACCAACTTGAAAAAGCAAACCTTTTCCTGCAAGGCATCATCGATACCCGGGAAAAACCGATGGATGACAAGATGGTGGAATGGTTATTTAAAAATCCGCTCAGCGACGGAGGACAGTTTACCGGAATATCCGATATCCTGGGAAAATACGGCGTTGTTCCCTCCGACGTAATGGTAGAAACCAATAGTAGCGAGAGTACCGGAAGAATGGCAAACCTGATCAGTCTCAAACTGAAAGAATTTGGCTTGCAACTACGCGACCAGTCAGCCAAAGGGGCTAAAGTAGCCGCACTGGAAAAGAATAAAACCGAAATGCTGGGAACTATTTACCGGATGCTGGTCCTCAACCTGGGTGAACCACCTACGAAATTTACCTGGACACGCAAAGACGCCAAAGGCAATCCAGTTGAAACGAAAGAATACACGCCCCAGTCATTCTTCGATGAATATATCGGCAAAGACCTGACAAACAATTATGTCATGTTGATGAACGATCCGAGCCGCGAATACTATAAGTTATACGAAATCGACTTCGACCGCCACCGCTATGACGGCAAGAACTGGACATACGTTAACCTGCCGATAGAGGACATCAAGGAAATGGCTATCGCCTCTATCAAAGACAGCACCATGATGTACTTCTCTTGCGACGTGGGTAAATTCTTCGATCGTGAACGTGGTCTGCTGGACGTGAACTATTACGATTACGGCTCACTGATGGGTACTACTTTCGGTATGGATAAGAAACAACGCATCCAGACATTCGCCAGCGGTTCGTCGCATGCCATGACCTTAATGGCAGTGGACCTGGACGCCAATGGCCAACCGAAAAAATGGATGGTTGAAAACAGTTGGGGACCGGGTGCCAACAACGGACATTTGATCATGACCGACGAATGGTTCAACGAATATATGTTCCGTCTGGTAGTCGATAAGAAATATATCACCGGCAAAGTAAAAGACGTCCTCAAACAAACACCGACCCGTCTTCCGGCCTGGGACCCGATGTTTGCTGACGAAAATTAATCGTTATATTGGAGAATGCAGATAAAACAAAAGCGGCAGACACAGTCTTACCGCTTTTGTTTTATCTACGCTTTATACCCATCGAATGGTGAAACTATGGATCATCTATTTTCCCCAATCCGAAGGCTTTGCTCCCATCTGCAATACTAAAGTTCCTCCCTTCATCAGATCGGCATGCATCAGATAACATTTATCGTAAGGCTTTCCATTTAGAGTTGCCTGCTGGATATATATATTTTCAGGGCTATTATTGTGAGCTTCAATCACGAAAGTCTTTCCCTCAGCATAGTCCGGGTCCAGATTGAAGACAACCTTCTCAAACACCGGACTCGTCAGTTCATACCGCTGATCGCCCGGACAAACAGGATGTAATCCACTAGCCGCCAACACATACCAGGCAGACATCTGGCCGACATCTTCATTACCGACCAATCCCAGCACCGAATTTTTATAAGCATTCCGGCAAATATCCCGCGTCCATTTCTGTGTAAGCTCCGGAGCACCCAGGCGGTTGAACAGGAATGGCACGTGATGTACCGGCTCATTGGCATGATTATAATATTGATTCCATAAATAGTTGGCAGGTGTTTGTTCAAACATATCCGTCAGATCGGCCAGCACCTTTTCCCGTCCGCCCATCAGTTTGATCATACCTTCCACATCATGAGGTACAAACCAGCCTTGCTGGTAGGCATTACTTTCCACACAGCCATATCCTTCGGCCAGTCTTCCCTGTTCCGGCAACGGCAAATATTCCCCTTTTTCATTACGGGGACGGAACCATCCGTAATCCGGATCGTACAGGGTCGTATAAGTTCCTGCCCTACGATCAAAAACATCCTTATCCGCCTCTTTCCCTAGCCATTCGGCCAAACGGGCCATACACCAGTCGTTGTAAGCATATTCTAATGTATGGGAAATGGAGCCCGGTGTATATCCGTTCTCATTATTTCCAAACATCCGGGATGTATTCAAAGCATACTGATAAGCCTTGTCTATATCATACGAACGGATTTCTTTAGAATAAGCGTCACATAACACGGAGATAGCCGGATTTCCCAGCATACAGCCGGAATAAGCATTCAGCAACTCCCAACGTTCCAGATAGTTATTTCCGCTCTGGTCCGCAATCTCAACCAACGAATTAATCTGGTCATTGATCAGGGTCGGATTAATAATCGTCTGCAAAGGCATCTGGCTCCGGAAAACATCCCAACCACTAAAGATCGTCCGTTTAGAAAACTGGTCTGTTACATGTACCTGTTTATCCGCCCCCATATACTCTCCGTTTACATCACTGCAAACACGGGGATCGATCATCGTATGATAAAGGGCTGTATAAAAGATATGCTTTTCGTCTTCCGTTCCGCCAGACACGGATATTTTGGAAAGTGCGTCATTCCATAGCTGCCGGCAGGATGCCAGTGTCGCATCAAAATCCCACGCATTCATTTCCGAATGCAGGTTCTCTTCTGCATTCCTCATACTGGTAAAAGAGATACCGCTTTTCATCAGAATCTGATCGCCGGTTTCCGTATCAAAGTCTGCATAGAATCCAAGATGTTTGCCTACATAAGAAGTCACGTCCGGAATGATCCGGGCATTCCTCACTACTTCCTGATAGCGTTCGCTCTCTATATCTCCACGTTTGCGCGTCCAGTCATCCGGTATATCGGCCGACCATACGCCATGCGACCGGAACGGTCTCGAGAACTCGGCATAGAAATAGACGGTATAATCTGCTTTACCGTCGCCATTCCCCCAACCGCCGCCTTCGGGAGGACATTTCATCTCTCCGCGGATCGTATGATCGTTAATCACTTCAACAGCTTGCCAAGTGGAAGTTCCCCCCACCCTTCTCGCCAGGTCTATCTGGATACGCGATTCTTTACTTTCAGGGAATGTAAAACGCAACATTCCGCTATGAGGAAGTGCCGTTGCCTCCGCTTTTATCTGATAATCCGTCAGCATCACAGTGTAATAACCGGCAGAAGCTTCTTCCGAAGACTTGTCGTACCGGGACCGATATCCCTTATCCGGATCGTCCGATGTACCCGAAAATGTATGCAGTTTCCCTACCGTGGGCATAACCAACAGGTTTCCCAGATCGCCATACCAGCCAATCCCGCTCATTTGTGTAAAAGCAAAACCTCGATAGAAGTATGCTCGTCACTATACCCGGGACCGTTATCCCCTCCGGTAATCGTATTGGGACTGACCTGTACCATACCGAACGGTGCCGTTGCTCCGGGAAAAGTCTTCCCCAGACCATGATAAGAACCTCCTGCATCCATACTGGTGGATGCCCCGATAAAAGGGTTTACATAAGAAGAAAGGGACTGCTGCTCCTCCGACCGGTCTTTCACTGAGCCACAGGAAGTATAAATTGCACCAAGAACCAATAAACACAAACTAATCTTTTTTTTCATAATGCTATCGATTGATAAGAATGGGACAAAGATACTATTTTATCTCCAACACTTCATTTCCCGTTCTCCGCATTCTAAGTGTTTATTACATCATCAGAGGATACAATCACAAACTAACCGGCGAAAGCAGGGATACTAATTTATTCCTCCCTACTAACTAATTGACAAGTAAGGACTCATTATTGCCAGGGTGTACAGGGTAACCGATTAAGGTGTACAGGTTAATTCGCCAAGGTGTACAGGCTGGTCAGTTATCCTGTACAGGGTAATTATTCAGAGTCGGGAGTTAACTATTAGTTTGTTATAGGCTATGATTTAGTAAGACTGGAGGATAGCAATAGTTTAAAGAAGGGGGCATGATAAAAACATCCTTTATACACAAAGTTTTCAACATTCTATTTGTTATTTGCAATATACCGGTGTAACTCACTGTTAATAAGGATAATGAAGCATTGCAAATGGACTTTTTATTTGCAATGCTATTTGTCATTTGCCATTATTCTTCTTGCTGTTTATATATGACAAATGACAGGTTCATTTATTTCTAATCTTGAATATAACACCATTTAATAGGGATTAATCATCATTTTGATGCAGTAGCTCAGAATATTATGCCATCATCTAATGAAAAACTTTTTCGTTTTTATTTGCTTTATTCAACACTTCTCCATACATTTGTTGCCGTACACACTGGTAAAGCGTTATTGGTCGGTACATTTTATTGATTACGGAAGCGTTTTAAAGATATTATCTTAGTTGGAAACTTCGACACTTTTCAATGTAGCTAGATAATAGACAACTAGAACGCTCACGTACCTTTCCTTGTTATATCTGTTCATAGGCATTGTTATATGCATATGTCTCTATGGATATACTAGATAAAAGGGCGTGAGTTGTTGTTTATATTAGCTACAGGGCAGTCGAAGGTCTCCAACTAGATATAATCAACAATCCTCACGCCTTCTTTATTTGTATAACCATCCACTTGGGGATTGATGGATATCTAGTATTTGTATTTGTATGAAAAATCATGTTCTCAGTTTTTTTCATCGGTTCGCCTTGATACTATTTTTATCAGGGATGTTTATCTGTCAGGCCTATGCGCAAAGAACTACCGTTAAAGGTATTGTAAAAGATCATTCAGGAGAAGCACTTATCGGTGTGAATGTTATGGAAAAAGGAAAAACCAATGGGACCATAACCGGTAGTGACGGAATGTTCAGTCTGAATGTATCTGGAAAAAAGCCGATATTAGTATGCTCTTATATCGGTTATGTAACAGAGGAAATTCCTGTCACCAGCCAGGAAATGCTCACAATCACGCTAAAAGAAGACACCGAAGAACTAGACGAAGTGCTGGTTATCGGTTACGGCACGGCTAAGAAAAAAGACCTGACTGGTGCTATTTCCCGTGTAAAAGCAGAAAAAATGGAAGCAGAAGCTCCACGGTCTGTCCAGGACCTGCTACGTGCCAGTGCAGCCGGTTTATCCATCAGTATGTCTACCGATGCAGCCGGTACAGCCGACCTGCAGATACGAGGGAAAAACACATTAAGCGCAGGTTCGGCTCCCCTCATCGTATTGGATGGTGTCATTTACGACGGTTCCATGCAGGATATCAATGCCATGGATGTCGAAAGCATCGATGTTCTGAAAGATGCCAGTTCAGTCGCTGTCTATGGGGCCAAAGCTGCTAATGGCGTCATTGCCATTACGACAAAAAAGGGGAATACGGGTAAGCCGGTTATCACTTTTAATGCCAATGTCGGCCTGGTACATAATTCCCGACTGCCTAAGACTGTCGACGGAGCAGGCTTTCTGGCTTTCCGTCAGGAATATGCAGAAGGCTTGTTATCACAAGACGAGTTAACTGCACAACCCGGCAAATATGCCGACCCGCGAACCTTGTCATCGATGGGAATCGATCCTTTGACATGGTATAATTACGATCAGAAAAATCCGGGTTCAGCCCTGCCTGATGACAAGACACTGGTCACGACCTGGCTAACCCGTCTGAATCTACAGAACATCGAGATTGAAAATTATCTGAACGGCGTGGAAACCAATTGGGATGACATTGTTTATCAGACCGGCCTGCAACAGGATTATACCACCAGTATTTCCAACCGTACGGATAATTTCTCTTATTACTGGTCGTTAGGATATGCCGACCGTGAAGGAGTAAAAACCGGTGACCGCTACCGGAACTTCCGCTCACGACTGAATCTGGAATCAAAGGTTACCTCCTTTCTTACTGTCGGACTGAATTCCCAGTTCGCAACCCGTATCGGCGGTTATCTGGCAGCCGATGTCGATCAGCGTGAACATAATTCGCCTTACACAACTAATGAAATTGACAACCTGGATAGTCCGTACCGGATGTATCCCTCCGGCGACAACAATACAAAAAATCCGTTCTTCGACAACCTGTACCGTGACAGACGCGATATAAACCATGATTTCAATGCCAATTTGTATGCCATCCTGAAACTACCCTTCGGCTTGGAATATCAAATGAATTTTACTCCCCGTTACCATTGGTACGAATACATGAACCATGAATCGTCCCAGCATCCCGAATGGGCCGGAGAAGGCGGCAAGTCGGAGCGTAAAAACGAGAAAACGTTCAACTGGCTGCTTGACCATATTGTACGCTGGAAACAGGAGTTCGGAAAGGATCACCGTGTAGAAGCAACATTCCTGTTCAATGCGGAAAAAGGACAATGGTGGCAAACGGTAGCCAAGAACCAGCAATTTACCCCGAGCGACGTACTGGGATATCATAACATCGGAGCAGGAGCCATTCCATCCGTTTCCAGTAACGATACTTATAAAACGGGGGATGCGCTGATGGGACGTATATTCTACTCTTTTAAGGATAAGTATCTGATCACAGCCTCGGTACGCCGTGACGGTTATTCCGCTTTCGGACAGATGAATCCGCGTGCCACATTCCCTGCCGTAGCTTTAGGATGGGTCTTTACTTCCGAAAAATTCATGGAGGCATCGGGCAGCTGGCTGAATTACGGAAAACTCCGTTTCTCCTGGGGACAAAACGGGAACAGGGATATCGGTCAATATGATGCATTGGCTTCCCTCAACTCCGGACTGCATCCCTATATCGACCAGAACGGAAATGTGTATGTTACCTCCCAGATATACATCAACCGTATGCCGAACAATACATTGAAATGGGAACGTACTGCCTCTTATAATATAGGTATCGACTTCTCTGTGTGCGGTGACAGACTGAGCGGTAGCATGGAAACCTACATGGCCGAAACCAACGACCTGCTGGTTAACCGCTCCCTGCCCTCTATTTTAGGATATGACAATGTGAAGGCCAACCTGGGTACACTGACCAACCGCGGTTTTGAACTGACCTTGAATGCCAATGTGATAGAGAACAGAAACTTCTCCTGGAATTCGAGCGGAACCTTCTCTTTCAACCGGCGGAAGATCAAACATCTGTACGGAGACAAAGAAGAAATAAAGGATGCCGACGGAAATGTGATCGGTTATAAAGAAGCGGACGACCTGGCAAACAAATGGTTTATCGGGCATGATACGGATCAGATCTGGGACTATGAACGCGACGGCGTCTGGCAACTCGGAGAAGAAGAAGAGGCTGCCAAATATGGGAATAAGCCGGGTGATTTCAAATATATCGACCAAAACAACGACGGGGTAATGGATAATGATGACAAAATATTCCAGGGTTACACCACTCCACGCTTCCGCTGGTCCTGGAGAAATGAGTTCACATTCTATAAGAACTTCAATTTATCCTTTATGGTGTATTCGCACATCGGGCAATACGGAACCTTCAACCGGGCAGCCAATACGGGAGGAATGTTTGACCGCTACACCGTTGTAGATATCCCGCGCTGGACAAAAGATAATCCGACGAACGATTACGGACGCCTGGGCTCCAAGAACATCGGCAGTAATTATGTAAAGAAAACATTCGTGCGTATGGAAAACATCACACTGTCATATAATGTGCCGCAGAATTTCCTGAAAAGATTCTCCGTACAGAACATGCGTTTCTCCGTTGCCGTCCGTAATCCGTTTGTCATCACGGGATGGACTTTCGGTGATCCGGAAGGCGGCGACACGACGCTGAGAACCGTCAATTTCGGCGTAAACTTTACTTTATAAACATTGATTAACCCATAAGAATTAAGATTATGAATCAGAATAATAAAAAATACCTAGTACTGGCTTTAGCTGCCTTACCTTTACTGAATTCCTGCAATGACAGTTGGCTCGACCCGAAGCCGCTATCTTTTTATACTCCCGAAAACACCTATGTAGATGCTGCCGGTTTGTATTCGGCACTGGTTGCCTGTGAACGTAATATGCGCCACGAATTCTTTACGGACGGCGCTCCGATCCTGACGGAAATGTACACCGCAGATATTGCCGTACATGGGAAAACCGACGAAAGCGGTTCGTTGGTGGACTTCGATAACGAGATGCTTCCTGCCCGAACCAAGAATGATATGAAAGGCAAGAACGGCTGGTATTGGGCAGAAGGTTTTAAAGGAATCAAGTACGCCAATATCGTGATCAGCCGTCTGGATGCCGCCACTTTTAAGGATGAGGCGGAGCGAAATGCCGTACTGGGCGGGGCCTATTTCCACCGCTCCTATCGTTACTATAAACTCACCCACCAGTTCGGAGACGTTCCCTGGTTAAGTGAAGAAATTACCCGGCCGAAACTCGACTTTTACTCCTATGACCGTTGGAGTATTCTTGAGCAATGTAAAAAAGATATGGAATTCGCTTACCAATGGGTACCCGAACAAATGGACCGGGGCCGAGCCAACAAAGATGCCTGCGGTATGTTACTGATGAAAATATGCATGTCATTGGGAGACTTTGACCGAGCCATCGAAGTTGGAAAGGAAGTCGTCGCCCGGCACCCGCTGATGACACAGCGCTTCACGACCAACCAGAACAAGCCCAATACGAATTTAATGCATGACCTGCATAGCGTAGAAGCCAAAATAGACATGAGCAACACAGAAGGCATCATGTATGTGGTAGCCTACCCCGACATCGTCGAAGCCGGAGACAAACGTATTTATACAATGCGTAACGGACTCCCTTACTGGGCAAAAGGGGCAGCGATCAAGACACCCGACGGAAAATCAGGAACAGCCATCGTCCCTGCTTCCGAAGATAAAAACACGGAAATTGACAATGATGCCAATTACGGCCGTGGCATCGGCACCTGTCGTCCTACGAATTATTTCCAGTATGAGATCTGGACCGACAAGGAAAAGGACGACCTGCGCAGCCCGAACAATCATGACAGCTGGAAACGAATGGAAGACCTGCGGTATAATGAGCCGAGCCTGAAGAAGAACAACAGCCCGTGGTATGGTCAGCAGCTGGTCCGTCCGAACGACATTTCCGTGGCAGACTCCATCCGTTGCTGGTACATGTGGCCGCATTATAAACTGTTTGTCCCGGACCCAACGAAAACCCAGGATCTTCAGGGTGGCGAAACACCCTGGTACATCTACCGTTCAGCAGAAACCTATCTGATGATGGCCGAATGTTATTACTGGAAAGGCGACAATGCCAACGCCGCCTCCATGCTGAATATCGTCCGTGCACGTGCCGGAGCAGAGCCTTTGACCGGTACGATCGGTATAGCAGAAGTTCTGGCTGAACGTGCCCGTGAGTTGTATTATGAAGAGAACCGCCATGTAGAACTGGTCCGTATATCCTATCTGTATGCCAAAACAGGCAAAGCATGTGAGGCTTTCGGAGGACGTATCTATACCCTGAATAATTTCTCAGGACCAGGTGGAACCGGAACAAACAACAAAGATGCAGGCGTGAATTTCTATTTTGACTGGGTGATCAAGCACAATAACTTCTATAATAAAGGTATAGTTATCCCTTATGGCGAATATCGCCTGAGTGTACATCATGTACTGTGGCCCGTTCCGGAAAATGCGATCAAGACAAATACCGGAGGAGTTATCAATCAGAATATCGGATATCCGGGAGCAGAAAACAACATCACTCCCCTGAAAGTAGGTGAAGTAATTCCTGAAACAGAATAGACCAATGATAAGAAGCGCAATTCATTAGAAACATCAACACTGCGCTATGCCCCGGACGATCGGAAGAAAGTGGAATACACCGGATTCTGAGACTCCGGGGCTAAAAAACAAAATACCGATTGACTGGTGTCCAATTCCTTATCGGCATAAACCTAAAATCAAACACCAGATCAATCGGTATATTTTTTACAACTTTATTATTCGTAATATCTTATCTGTCGCCCCGGCATTGCCATTTACAAACTGTCCGGCACTTTCGCCCGCAGCTTCCAGCACTTCATGATAGGTCAGCAATTCATCCATCTTCTCGCAGAAAGATTGTTTATCTGATACGGAGAAGCCGCCTCCCACCTTGATCAGGTCTTTTGCTTCCTTGAATTTATGATATTTCGGACCGAATAAAACAGGGATGCCATACACTGCAGCTTCAAGCGTGTTATGAATACCCGCTCCGAAACCACCACCAATATAAGCGATCGTTCCGTACCGGTAGATAGAGGACAATAAACCGAAACTGTCGACAATCAGACAATCTTTACCTTCCGCCAAAGACTGGTCATGAAACACATCCGACAAACGGACGGAAGGACGTTTCAACAACGACTCGATATACATCAGATGTTCGCGATGAATCTCGTGCGGAGCGATGATCAGCTTCATCTCCGGATGCTCATTGAAATAAGGGATCAGAATCTCTTCATCCTGCGGCCAGGAACTTCCGGCCACAAGGGTCAACTTTTTTTCTTTTCCACCTTCACAGACAAAATGTTCCACTGGCGATAACTCACGTGCCTGGTTACGGACATCCAGTACCCGATCGAAACGGGTATCTCCCGTAACAGTTACATTCGTTATCCCGAACTCTTTCAGCAAAGCTGCCGAACGGTCATCCTGCACAAACAAATGGGTAAAGCAATAAAGCATCTTCCTGTACGGATAACCGAACCACTGGAAGAACAACTGATCGCGACGGAATATGGATGAAATGATGTACACCGGGATATTGCGATGCTTCAACTCTTGCAGGTAGTTTCCCCAAAACTCGTATTTAATAAATACAGCAATGGAAGGATTTGCCAGATTCAGGAATTTCTTCACCCGGTAAGGCGTATCGAAGGCAGATAGCAAATAACATCTGCCCCGTTATAATTCTTACGGACTTCATATCCCGAAGGGGAAAAGAAAGTAAGTAGTATTTTATACTCCGGATGTTCCGCCTTGATCTTCTCCATCATCGGACGTCCCTGTTCGAACTCGCCCAGGGAAGAAGCATGAAACCAAATATATTTTGCATTCCGGTCTATCTTCTCACGAAGAATGGAATTCGTTTTCCACTGCCCCAGACGCATGATCCGGGCCTTCTTATGGAATGGAGAAATCAACGCAATGATAAATGCGTAAAAGTGGATTGCCAGACTATACATAACTTATTTAAGCACTTCAATCGCTCTTTCGATACGGCGAATAGATTCTTCTTTTCCTAATGCTTCTGTAATATCAAATATATGAGGACCTTTTCCTTCACCGACTAATGCCAAACGGGTAGCATTCATTATATTACCCAAATGGTAGCCTTTGCTTTCGATCCAGGCTTTCACCTCTTCTTCCGTTCCTTCGATATCGAACGGTTCACGAACGCGCAGTACTTCGATCAGTTCTGCCAACTGGGCAGCAGAATCGGCCTTCCAGCGTTTTTTTGTTGTCTTCCCATCGTATTCGGTCGGAGCAACAAAGAAGAATGCACAAACATCCCACAATTCCTTAATAAAAGAAACACGGTCTTTCATCATGCCGACAACCTTCTCCACATATGCCGGATCGGCTTTTATACCGTGGCTTTCAAGGATAGGCATGAACAATGCTGCGACTTCTTTATTGTCTTTTTTCTGGATATACTGGTGGTTGAACCATTTTCCCTTTTCATAGTCGAACTTGGCACCGGCTTTGCTGCAACGGGTAAGATCGAAATAGTTGATCAGTTCGTCCATACTCATGATTTCCTGATCGTTACCGGGATTCCATCCTAACAGGGCCAGGAAGTTAACAACCGCTTCCGGCAGGTAACCGCTTTCACGGTAACCTGAAGAGATATCACCGGTTTTAGGGTCATGCCATTCCAACGGGAATACAGGAAATCCCAGACGGTCACCGTCACGCTTGCTCAGTTTACCGTTTCCTTCCGGTTTCAATAACAAGGCCAGGTGGGCAAACTGCGGCATCGTATCCGCCCAACCCAGATAACGGTACAGCAATACATGAAGGGGAGCGCTCGGCAACCACTCTTCGCCACGGATCACATGAGTGACTTCCATCAAGTGGTCATCGACAATGTTTGCCAGGTGGTATGTAGGCAACTGGTCAGCCGATTTATATAATACCTTATCATCCAGGATAGAAGAGTTGATTACCACTTCACCACGGATAATATCATTCACATGAATATCTTCGTTCGGCTCGATCTTGATACGGACAACATACTGGTTTCCGGCATCGATCAACGCCTTTGTCTCTTCAGCAGAAAGTGTCAGGGAGTTACGCATCTGCAAACGGGTAGAAGCATCATACTGGAAATTCGCAATTTCCTGACGTTTGGCATCCAGTTCGGCCGGTGTATCAAATGCAATATAAGCCAAACCGTCATTCAGCAACTGGTCGACATATTGTCTGTAAATAGCTTTTCGCTCGCTCTGACGATACGGACCGTATTCGCCACCAAAGTTCACACCTTCGTCGAATTTGATACCCAACCAGGTAAGCGCTTCAATAATATAAGCCTCCGCTCCCGGAACAAACCGTTGAGAGTCGGTATCTTCAATACGTAAGATCAAATCTCCGCCATTCTGTTTGGCAAATAAATAGTTGTATAAAGCTGTACGAACACCTCCGATATGCAGCGCCCCTGTCGGGCTGGGTGCAAAACGGACTCTAACTTTCCTTTGAGTCATAATTATTTCATTCTATAATAATGCGGCAAAAGTAGTCCTTTTTTTTCTCTTACTAAACTTTTTTATGTACATTTCGCCCTCAAATGAGAATCTTATGAAACTAAAAAACTATAGCATACATCCAGCCGTATATTTCATCGTGGCATCTTTGCTGATCGCCTACTTTTTTCCTCGCGAGGGAAAGTTCCGTTACCAGTTCTACGAAGGCAAGCCTGGAGGTACGGATTACTGACGGCACCAAGCGATTTTCCTATCTACAAGACTGATGCAGAAGTCGATGCCGAGAAAGATAGCGTTTTGAAAAACTTCGAACCGTATTTCCGTATGGATGCGACTGTCGAGAACACAGAAGTCGACAAATTGCGAGCCGCCTATGCCAATGGCCTGAACCGAAAAGCGACACCAGCCTATATGCATTATATCGAAAATAGTTTGATCAGCCTATATAAAAACGGGATTATCTCATCACAGGAACAGGAAAAACTGAAAATGGATAACTATGAGCGTGTCAATCTGCTGAAGAACAACATCGCCCACTCCCGGTATGCCAGTGACTTTTTCACCATAAAAACGGCTTATGAGTTTATCATAAACAATTGTCCGTCGCGTCTGGACAAATCGGTCCTGCAATCCTGCGATATAAATAACTATCTGAAGGAAAATATATCGTATGATGAAGCGATGTCGGAGAAAGTGAAAGACGATATGCTCCGGAGCGTATCCCTGGCAAACGGTATGGTACAGGCCGGAGAACGTATTGTAGACAGGGGAGAGATTATTGATAACCATACCTATAATGTACTGCGTTCATTGAAGATTGTGCACGAGACCAAGTCGGGCGGTGCACAACGCCAAAGCATTATTCTCGGAGGGCAGTTTGTATTGGTCTGCGGCATCATCTTCTGTTTCTGGTTATACCTGTGGTCTTTCCGGTTAAAGATATTGCACAACAGGCGGAATGCGCTTTTCCTTATTCTATGCATATTTGTCAGTTGCATATTAACGGAGTTATGCGTCACTTATGCGCTGTTCAATGTTTATATCCTGCCTTATGCGATCGTGCCTATTGTTGTCCGGACCTTCTTCGATTCGCGTACAGCCCTATTTACGCATCTGGTCATCGTGCTGATCTGTTCGCTGATGGTACCTTTCCCGCATGAGTTCCTGCTGTTGCAGATCATCGCCGGAATGGTGGTTACATTCAGTCTGAGAGACCTGTCGGAACGTTCGCAACTGATTCGCTGTGCATTCCTGATCTTTATGTCCTATACATTATGTTATATCAGCCTTGCCCTGTATCAGGAGGCAGACTTCAACAAGATCAACTGGTTGATGCTTCTATACTTCGGTATCAATTTCATCCTGCTGATGTTTACTTACATCCTGGTTTATATGCTGGAAAAAACATTCGGATATGTATCGAGCATCACGCTGGTGGAACTATCCAATATCAATACGCCTATTCTTAAAAAGTTGTCGGAAACATCTCCCGGAACATTCCAGCATTCCTTGCAGGTTTCTATCCTGGCATCGGAAGCCGCTGCAAAAATCGGGGCAAATGCCCAACTGGTCCGTACAGGAGCCATGTATCATGATATAGGAAAGATGGCAAACCCGGCTTTCTTCACCGAAAACCAAAGCAGCGTGAATCCGCACGGCCAACTGACTTTCGACCAGAGTGCCAAAGTAATCATAAATCATGTCACCGATGGAGTCAGGATTGCAGAAAAGGCATTGTTGCCCAAGGCCGTCGTTGATTTCATCCGTACACATCACGGATTAGGAAAGGCTAAATATTTCTATAATTCATTCAAAAACCAATATCCGGATAAAGAGATCGATGAAAAGGCGTTTACTTATCCGGGACCTAACCCGTTCTCGAAAGAGACTGCCGTGCTGATGATGGCAGACTCCGTTGAAGCCGCCTCCCGCAGCCTGAAAGAGCATACGGAAGAAAGCATCAGACAGTTGGTGGATAAAATTATTGACGGACAGATAGCAGACGGATTACTGAAAAGTGCCCCGCTGACGTTCCGGGATGTAGAGACGATCAAAAGCGTGTTTGTCGACAAGCTGAAAACAATGTTCCACACCCGTATCAGTTATCCCGACCTGAAGAAATAGTTTCAAGCAATCCTCCACAGGCGTCTTCCAGCAAATCGAGTACCAACTCAAAACCGGAGGCGCCCCCGTAATACGGGTCGGGGACATGATCATACAACTTATTACGGGAATATTCCGTCATCTGATGTATTTTAGCTACAGATTCCAGATCGGGAGCTTTCCGTTTCAGGTCATCTATATTCCGGTCGTCCATTCCGATGATCAGATCAAAATCATAAAAGTCAGTCGTACGAACCGGACGGGAAATAGAATCCAGCACATATCCCCGGCGGGAGGCATGCGCCCTCATCCGCTGATCGGCTCGTTCTCCCTCATGGTATCCCATGATACCTGCCGAATCGACTTCTATATAATTGTCAAGGCCGGCATCTTTTACCAGTTTCTTCATCACCGCCTCAGCCGACGGAGAACGACAAATATTTCCCAAACACACAAATAATAATCTTATCTTTTCCTGTTTCATTACAATGATAAATTAGTTGTTTAAGCCGGGTCCACATCATAATGCACCAGCAATTGCCTGAATGGCAAATAGCGTTGCATCTCTGAATGGACAGCCTCCAGTATTTCCCTGACAGGGGCAATGGCGGCGGCTATCTCTATTTTCAACACAATCTTCTTGATATGCAAAGTCTGCACACGTGTTACCGGAGGGGTGACAGGTCCCAGTACCCGTTCTCCGAGACGGGCATGCAGTTTCTCGGCATAGATCACCGACAGTTCCTGCAAAACCGACTCATTGCGGCTCCGGAGCACCAATACGATCAACCGATAATAAGGAGGATACCGGAACATGCTGCGCTCGCTCAACTGTAAACGAACCATTTCCTTATAAGCAAAATGTTGCACCATCCGTATCAGAGGATGTTCCGGCTGGGAAGTTTGCAAAACAACCATACCACGTTTATCCCTTCTCCCCGCTCGTCCGCTTACCTGCGCCATCAGTTGGAAAGCACGTTCGTGAGCTCGGAAATCGGGATAGTTCATCAGGTTATCGGCATTCAGGATTCCAACAATACTGACATTTCCAAAGTCCAACCCTTTCGACAACATCTGTGTTCCGATCAGTATCTGCGTCTTTCCTTTCTCGAAATCCGAAATAATACGTTCGTAAGCCGTACGGGTACGGGCGGTATCAAAATCCAGCCGCTCTACTTTGGCTGCCGGAAACTGGGAAGCAATCTCCTCTTCCACTTTCTCCGTACCGAATCCCATCATTTTCAACTCCGAACTCTGACATTCCGGACAATGGGGCGGTAACTGGATTGTATATCCGCAATAATGACAAACCAGTTGATTATGGTATTTATGGTAAGTCAGACTGACATCGCAATTCACACAATGAGGCACCCATCCGCAACTCTTACACTCGATCATCGGAGCAAACCCACGCCGGTTCTGAAACAGGATAGCCTGTTCACCACGTGCGATAGCGGCATTCACCTTTTCAACCAGCAAAGGAGAGAAAAGCGTATCCTTCATAATCTTTTTACGCTTCAGTTCCTTTATATCCGCCGTGATAATCTCCGGCATCAGACAGTCGCCGAAACGGGTTGTCAGTTCGACCAGTCCATATTTGCCGGTCGTTGCATTGAAATAGGAATCGATCGAAGGAGTAGCCGATCCCAGTAAAGTCTTTGCCCCATGCATCCCAGCCAATACGATCGCGGCATTACGGGCATGATAGCGTGGTGCCGGATCTTGCTGTTTGTAGGTGTTTTCGTGTTCCTCATCTACGATAATTAGTCCCAGATCCTTAAACGGGAGAAAGAGAGAGGAACGAACACCCAGTACGACCATGGGCTCGCCACCGTGAAGAAGTTTGTTCCAAACCTCCACACGTTCATTATCGGAAAATTTAGAATGATATACCAACAGTTTGTTTCCAAACAATTTAGCCAGCCGTTCCGTGATCTGGGTAGTGATGGCTATCTCCGGAAGCATATATAAAACCTGCCTGCCCATCTTCAGGACCTCGTCGATCAGTCGGACATAGATTTCCGTTTTTCCGCTCGAAGTAACGCCGTGAAGCAGGCAAACCTCTTTAGATGTAAATACATCGTGTATTTCGCCGTACGCTTTTTCCTGTGCCGGACTGAGCGGACTGAGCGATTGCAACCGGCATACCGGCACCTGCAAGCGTCCGACTTCTTTTTCATAGCTTTCCAAAACACCCCGCTTCAGCAGCCCGTCCAATATGGCAGCAGAACAGCCACTGTGTTCCAGCAACTCCTTTCTTGAAACCTCCTTACTCAACGACGGGTTTAAGGCATGACTCAAATCTAGAAAAGAGACCAGCAGAAGTTCCTGTTTCTTTGCCCGCTTAAAATCAGCAAAAACCTCTTGCAAACGCTCCTCGCTGGCATATTCCTGCGACAGCCGGATAAATGTCTGCATCTTCGGCACAAATCCGCGTTTCATCTCTTCGCTGACCTCGACAGCGCCGCGCACCATCAAGGAAGCCACAATCGGCACGACATTACGCAAACCGGTTCTTTTCTCCAGTTCGGATACGGTCAGTTTGAGTACGCCTTTAAAGGCATCCAATACAGCCTGCTCGTTGGGACGCAAAGGACCGTCAGCTACAAAATCGGCTTTATAGGTAACGGCTGTTTCACTTTCCAGCTTCAGCCCGGAAGGCAGGGCGGCTTTATAGACATCGCCCAGCTTACACATGTAGTAAGAGGAAATCCATTTCCAAAAACGAAGCTGCTGCCGGCGAAGCACAGGGGTTGCATCCAGCAGGGCATAAATTTCTTTCGTCTCAAAGTCTGTATCGGGCTTACGCTCGTGCACATCCATTACGATGGCCGTATAATAGCGTTTCTTGCCGAAATGAACGATTACCCGGCAACCGGGAATAACGGCTGTTTCCAGATCGGAAGGAATGCTATAAGTATAGCTATTTTCCAACGGCAGGGGTAGTATGACATCTGCATATTTCATTTACGAGGTCAAAAGTAACAAAAAAAGGGACATTAAAAAACTATTAGGGGACACAGACAACGCTGTCTGCATCCCCCAATACGAGCATATATTCCGGTTAGAACAAGATGGCAGCCGTAATAGACCATCCACGGTTCCTGGCATTCATATCATATTTTTCAGCACTGTAATTATCGGTCAGTCCCAAACCATAGTTTATACCGACCTGCAAATGACTGATCAGTTCCACTCCTGCTCCAAAATTAAGACCGGCACTAAAGTTCTTGGCCTTCACCTGTCCTACTACACTTCCGGGAATCTCCCAGAACTTATCGCCTCCTACACGGAAACCGATATACGGACCGGCAGCCAGATATCCTTTAATGATAGGCAGTCCGAACTTCCATTTCAAATTCACCGGAACATCGATATAATCTGTTTTCACATTCGTGGAAGTTCCTGCCTCCGACTTCACATCCATCCCTTTCTGTGAATAGAGGATCGCCGCATCCAATCCTATGCCTATCAACGGAATGGTTGTCTCGATCATCGGACCGATCTGAAACCCTGTCACATTATCCGCTTTCAGGATATCGGAATTCATATGAACGGATGATATGTTCACCCCACCTTTTATCCCAAACTTCAACTGGGACTTTGCCGGTACAGCTATGAATACCATCAAAATAACCAAAACTAAACCTGTAACCTTCTTCATATTGCCTGTTGTTAATTAATTATGCTTGCAAATAAACATACTTTTCGTAGAATAAACAAGTATAATATGAAAGGGTTTAATTTTATCATTCACCTTCGTTCCAGCCAGGATTCTGTGTCAATGCCGGATTCAAGGCAATCTCATCCGTCGGTACACAATACAAATAATATTTGTCCAACCAACCAAAACCGGAAGAAACAGGATCCTGATAACGATAGATAAACCCAGGTCCCGTACGAGGATCCGTTTCATTCTCTCCTACAGTCTGATATTTTTCCAAATAATCTGCCTTACCCGAAAGATCCGTGCAGGTTTCATCTATCCACATACCTTTCTGTTGACGGTTCACATACCATTTGGCACATTTCCAACGGCGAACATCATAAAAGCCAAAACCTTCTCCCATCAATTCAATCATACGTTCACGACGAATCTCCACAGAACCGGGGCTATCAACTTTCCAGAGTCGTCAGTACCACGTTTCGGATCAAAGCTTTCGTTAATTTCCGAAACCGTCATTCTTCCCACTCCGACACGTTCACGTAATTTATTTATGGTACGATCGGCTATTTGCTGGTCAAACTCGCCCAACTCATACTTACACTCTGCGTAATTCAACAGGATTTCCTCTATTTTAAATATCGGCAAATCCGGACTGTTTAAATTCGCAGATTGATTTCTATCCCAGTTGTTGTAACATTTCCATACGTAATAACCACTATTGCAAGTCTGATAAGCTCCGTTCGTACGGGTTGCATTGTTCAAATGGGGTGCCTCGTTCATGGGAGCATCTCCCCAGTTTTGAGTAGGAAGCCGCTTCATACCACGATTCAAATCACCTCCGAAAGGCAACGTCGCAGTAGAAACAGACTGACCGTGATTGGCTCCGAAAATATCGATAAACTCACGATCTTCCGGTTTATTGGTGAAAAACCAGTTCTTATCAGCCGGAATACCATCTTCCTGATAAGCACCCAACTCCGGATAAGCAGTAGCTTCCGTTTTTGAAAGTACCCTGAAAGGCGGCATTACGACATGCCACAAACGTGGATCACGATTACGGAATACGGCATGTATGCTTCGGTTCTCCGGTCCGAATTGATATTGTTTCGAATTAGATATTGTTTTACCATCCTGACACAAATACATATCCACCGTATATTGCGGCATTTCATAATTATGTGCAGCAATATGTTCATAATCGCTAAAACGGTGAGGATTCACTTCCCCTACAATCCGTTTATAAAAGATAACCCCAGGAACACCTTTCAAGTTCAGGCTTGTCCATAATTCTCCATAACCGGCTCCCGGAACAGGTTCTCCCTTATCATTCTTAGCCACACCCTGGTATAAAGAAGGGTAATCGGCCATCAACAACTCGGAATACTTCGCACAGGCCTGCAAATATTTCTCTGCATCTCCCAATCCATGATATTTACGCCATGTGCCTTCACGCAGGCCGAAACGTGATATCAATACACGGATACAATCCCGGTTTACCGAATTATCGCCATCTTTGGCGGAGCTTCCGATGTTTGCTTCTGCCCAAATCAACCGATCCAAAACCTTTGCAGCAACTTCGTCTCTCGACATCCGTGCCATAAAACGTTCTTCCGAATTATCCGTAATAATTTTATCGACCCAAGGGATATCCCCAAAACGGTCTATCAATTCCATATACCAGAAAGAATGGAAGAAAAAGCCTACTGCTTTCCAATGATCCATTTCTTCAGCAGAAAGCACGCCATCTTCCAAGTGAGAAAGCATAATATTTACACGACGGATATATTGAAAATCCCAACCATTACCGGATGCAGAGCGGGTGACATCCTGAAAAGCATAATTGTTATATCCGTTTTTCTGTCCTAAATAACCGGCCCAGAAATCTCCGCGGTATATCGATTTTGCCCCATAGCCGTTCACTGCCGTCCGAATGGTTACATCTGAGAACATTTCATAACATGGGTACATAAAATACCGATAATTATCATATGATAAAAAGGAGTTTCCTTCCGTTAAATCCGTTTTGGGATACTTTTCGAGAAAGTCATCGTTACACGCAGAAAATATAACTCCCAACATTACTAAAAATCCTATAACTAGTTTTTTCATTGTGATCGTATTTTATAAAATTAAAACGTAACATTCAAACCAAACGATATAGTACGATAAGCAGGATAACTCCAACTTAATGTTTCCGGGTCAAAGCCTTTAGGCAAAGAAGAGAAAGTCAACAAGTTTTCAACATTTGCAAAAAGTTTCAACTGCTGTACCAATATCGGAGTCAACCATTGTTTCGGGAACGTATAAGCCAATGATATGTTTTTCACTCTCAAATAAGCCCCGCTATTCAAATACTTGTCAGAGATACGTGTATTGGATCCCACCGAGTTAGCAACCGTATAATCATAGATACGTGGCAATTGGGCATTCGGATTCACCGGATTATAGTTTCCGCCGGCGGCATCAACCGGTTGCCAGTAATCTGTCTGATTATAATAAACGGGAAGATAAACAGCATCGGTCGGGCCTGCAGCACCAAACGGGAAGATAGCAGATCCCCCTAACCATACATCTCGTTTTCCGACTCCCTGCAATAAAATACTCAAATCAAACCCTGCGTAATTAACTCCCAAACTAGCTCCCAACTGATAGCGGGCACTGCTGTTTCCCAAAACCTTACGGTCTCCCGGGTCTTCCACAGTACCGGCACCGGCTGTAATCGTATTGACAGTACCGTCCGCATCACTCAGGTTTTTAAATTTAATGTCCCCCGGACGTAAGCGGCCATTGTAGCCTTCTATACCGGTCACACCTTCTTTCAATTTCCAGCTGACCGCATCCTCAAAATCATCTATCGTATAAAAGCCGTCCGTTTCATATCCCCAAATTTCACCCATGTACATGCCTTCACGATAGCGTTTTCCATCCTGCGCATCGTTTCTGTCATAGAACAAACCAGAGGTATTCTTATACTTAGTTACTTTCGTACGAGAATCGGATATGTTAAATCCGACAGAGTATCCTACCTTTCCTATCCGATCTCTCCAGGAAACAGCCACTTCCCAACCGTTAGTACGGATATCCGCCGTATTCTGATAAGGAGCAGAAGCCCCGACAATAGCCGGCAATTGTTCTCCGGGTGCCAACATCCCTGTTGTATTACGCTGGTACCAGTCAAATGTTCCACGTAAACGGCCATTCAACAAAGTCCAATCCAAACCGACATCCGTTGTTGCTACATCTTCCCAGGAAAAATTAGAACGGACCAAAGAAGGAACACCGATAACATTTACAGCTACATCATTATTCAACCATACATTCTTGTTTTCCAAAGTCATGGATGGAGTATACAGATAAGGTTTGATATTCTGGTTTCCAATAACGCCCCATGAAGCACGAATCTTCAATTCATCCAACCAACCTTGTGTACTTTCCATAAAAGCCTCCCGTGCGACCTGCCATCCCAAAGAGACCGAAGGGAAAAATCCGAAACGAGAATTTTTAGGAAATTTGGAAGAACCGTCATAACGTCCGTTCACCTCCACCAGATATTTATTCGCATAATTATAATTCAAGCGGAAAAAGGCACCGCGGATCGTATATTCCTGGTACTTGTCTACCAACTTTGTCAAAGTTTTATCGGTAGTACCTCCCAACGAAGGCACTTCAGGCACAGCTTGATTATATACGATAGACTGTACATCTTCGTAATAACTGGACTCCTGATTAAAACCAACCATTACATTCATGTTATGATCTTTAAAAGACTTCGAATAATTGGCATATATATTAAAGGCGTTATAATCCGTAAAATAATGTCGTTTCTCATAACTATCCTGATTAACGTTCCATCGAGGAGTCTCCTGAATATCTATAAATTTTTTCTTCGCATCATAGAATCATACAAAACATCATTCTTATCAAATGTATATTCAAATACTGCTTCCAAATCGGCAATAGGTTTAAATATCGATTTTAAGAAAATACGTGGATTAGCCGTAACCGTCTTCTTCTTATTATTATATAATATACTGTTTAACGGAGTGTTATAAGGTAAATTTTCCTTATCTGCCACACCATAAATATCACCGGATGTTCCATTAGGGGAATAAGATATCAAACGGGTCGTATACAAATTATCGCCGGAAGGCATTGATTTCGTTCCTTTAGCATACTTAATATCTACAACCTGCGTAAACCAACTCGTCACATCCGCAGACATATAAGCCCCGACATTAAGACGCTCATACTTATCGGCAGAAGTCACCAACGGGCCATCCTGGGAAGTATATCCTCCGGAAAAACGATAACGAACCTTATCCGTTCCGCCCGATGCCGACAAGTTATGATTCATAATAAAACTGGTTTCCATAAAAGCTTTATACGGATCTTGTTCATTCAAATAATATACATTTCCGTCATCCCCTTTATACAAGCCGTCATTTACGATATTAAAAGCGCCCGGATTGGCTTTATAGTCCTGCAAATATTGTTTCCATTTAGCTACATTTTGTTTGCCCGCCCAATAAGAATCGCTAAACCCTGCTTCCAGATACATTTTAAAATACTCGTCAAGCATGGCTTGTTCGGGTAAATTCATCGCTGTTTCAAAACCTATATTGTTATTATAGTTCAAATGAAACCGTTCACCCTTTTTCGGTTGCTTGGTGGTAATAATAATTACTCCGCCAGCGGCACGCGCACCGTAAATAGCTGTTGATGCTGCATCTTTCAAAACAGAAATAGCATCGATATCATTCGGATTGATCATATTCAGATCCCCTTCGACATTGTCGATCAAAACCAGAGGACGAATCACCTCGCCTGAGCCTAAAGAAAAGGCATCGCGAATCTGTATTTTTTTATTCGTTCCACCAGGTTCATGATTTCCCGAAACAAACAAACCGGGAACAGCTCCCTGCAAAGCTTGTGTCGTGTTTGCCAATGGGCGGTCACCCAATGCCTCTTCCATTTTCACCTGAGAAATAGCACCTGTCAGATTCTCTTTTTTCTGAACACCGAAACCTACGACCACAACTTCATCCAACGTCTGCGTATCTTCTTTCAGCTGAACATCGACAACAGAAGATGTTACTTTTATGGTCTGCTTTGCATATCCGATATAAGATATCTCTATTATCTTTTCCGTTCCTTGAAACTCCAACGTCATTTTCCCATCCATATCGGTAATGCCGCCATTGGTCGTACCTTTTTCGACAACACTGGCTCCTACTACCGGTCCCAAAGCATCTGTCACCCTAACAGTAATACGCCTCACTTGCTGCTGATCAGATACTCCGTAATTTTTCTGTTTAGAATTTGACTTATAAATGATAATTCGCTTATCATTTATAACAAAATCAGCATGCTGATTTTGCAACGCTTTTCTCAAAAGAGTTTCTACGGAGTTTTTTTCCCAGTCGACAACTACCCGTTCATTCAAATTCAGGTTTTTGTCACGAATTAAAAAAGAGTAATCAAACTTCTCTTCAATCAAATCGAACAGCTCCTGCAAAGTGGTACTCTGGTTCTGAACAGATAAGTAACAAGATTTTAAGTCCGCAGCAAAAACCGCCTCTGTGGTCATCGGCAAGCTTGCGAACATACACAAGGTCATCAAACACCTTCCATTTCTCTTCAAATTGGTTAATTTCATGAATTTCAGATTTAATAAGATTATTATTCAGTCTAATCGTAATGTCCTTTCTCGGATCAATTATTTATCCCGGATTACAAACATATTTCCGGTTTGTTCCCATCGATATTGTTTTTCAACATCAATTTCATTCAAAATATCATATATCGTATGCTCGGAAGTAAAACTCCCCGTAAAAGCCTCTTCCTGCAAAGAGTTGCTCTCTATTACAATCTTTATGTTATATTTTCTCTCTAAATCTCTCGCTAATATGCCAAAGGGAATCTTTGTAAATTTCATTTTCCCATTTACCCAGTCACAAACATCATCCGCATTTACTGTTGTTTTCTTCAGCTCATTATCTATTTTATTATAACTCAACTTCTCATTAGGTTGTAAGCGTATTATTTTTGTATCCGGTTCGTTATTCAACGCCACGTCAACTTTTCCGGTTCGCAACACAACATTCACCAACTCCTCATCCTGATAGGCCCTGACATCAAAAGTCGTTCCCAATACTTTTACACTCAGATTGTCAGAGTTCACTATAAATGGTTTCAAAGAGTCCGGGGTTACTTCAAAATATGCCTCCCCTGTCAGGTAAACATCACGAGACTTTTCTGAAAAATCTTTATTATAGGAAAGAGAAGAACCAGCATTCAGCCAAACCACCGACCCATCGGCCAAAGTTACTTTCGAACGTGATCCCAATGGTACAGAGGTCTGAAAACGAATAATCTCCGAATCCTGTTCATCCGTCAATACACCTGCATAATAAGATAAACCGCCTATAGCCAGCATGATCATTACTGTTGCAACGATTTGTAACCAAGGACGAATAAAGAATATTCTTTTTGAAGAAACCCCCGCCTCTTTAGCCATCAACTCACCAAAATGTTTCTGGAAACCAAGCTCCACCCGGGAAGAAAAATAAGGAACATGGGAGATGGCCCACCAGTCCGACATTTCCGAAAACAACTGCTGATTCTTTTTATCAACCTGCAACCACTGGAAAAGTTCTTTTTTTTCAGTGTCTGACAAATTGCCCAAAAAGTGGCCGATTATCAGTTTACGTATATATTCTGTATCCATAATATTTTCAAATAAATTCATATCTACATAAATAGATACGCCATTTTTCAATAATCCGTTTATACTAAAATGAATTATTTTTGAAAAATATCCAATAATAAGCAGACAACAGGATATAAATTCCCCAATAATACTTTCAACTTAGATAATCCTTGCTTAATTTGTACCCGGACCGTACTGGAAGAAATATTTTTCATCCGGGCTATTTCTTCATAGGTTTATTATAATAAAGGTGTTGAATAAAAATTTCGCGACACTTCGCAGGCAACTGGTCGATAGCCCTACTTATCAGATCGGTTAACTCTTTATTTTCCAAACAAGCCAAAGGTGAAGATTCTAAACAGATCAATTGCTCATGAACATCAATCACATAGCCGTTTATATCAGAGACCGGCACCTCTTCTAAGCGCTTTTTCCTGTAAAAACTCAAACACTGGTTTTGAACGGCACGTATCAAATAAGCTTTGACGGGATAAACTAATGACGACCGATTATTCCATACATTCAAAAAAACATCATTTACAATCTCTTCTGCTATTTCCGGCTTATATACATACTTTACTGCAATCGCGCACAAATAGGTATAATAGGTCGCATACAATAACTTAAAAGCATTTGTATCTCCCTTATTAATACGTAGTATGGTCTCTCTTTTTACATCCATTAATTTAGATTTAAATAAACCCGCCAACAAACTTAAATATTTTATTTCAATACTCGCACAATCTTTAACCTTTTATTCATCACAAAAATAAAAGCATGAACCACCGACGGAGCTCATCCCGTCAAGCGATCCATGCCTCTTTTCCTAATTATTATGGCAAAATAATTAAAAACAGATCTTAAAAGACGGCAAACAGGGAATGGAACAAGAATAGAAAGACATCAGATGTCTTGTTTTTCTCATCCGGCCTTTCCTCGAAGCCGTCGAAAGAATATGCCTTGCAGGTCTTCTGACTTACTTCCGGTTTGAGCGCCTTCCCATTCAAAGAAGAACAGTGGCACTAGTGTTGCCCAATCCGTTATGAAGCTTACAGCAGCGGGACTGTCCGGGATTCACACCCGGTTCCCTTTTAATCCTTACCCGCGGATACAGGCTCGGAACAATGCATGTCGCAAATATAGAGATATTTTTACATCTTATGGTAGCAGATCCTATAAATTTTATTTATTATGTTTACGATATTCGTCTATTGCGTCTTTTACCGAGCCGTACATCAGAAGTAACCGTTGCGACTGACCATAATTCAAGCCCAGTTCCTCAGCGACCATCCGTGTCCCACGGTCGATCAGTTTCTGGTTGGTAAGTTGCATATTTACCATCCGGTTGCCTTTTACACGTCCCAGTTGGATCATTACCGAAGTAGAGATCATGTTCAGGATCATCTTTTGCCCTGTTCCGGATTTCATACGCGAACTGCCGGTAACAAACTCCGGGCCTACGATCATTTCAATGGCTACATCTGCCTCCGCTGCCATCGGAGAATCCGGATTACTGGAAATGGAAGCTGTCAGGATTCCTTGCTCACGTGCCTTGCGCAAAGCTCCTATTACATAGGGAGTCGTCCCGGAAGCGGCAATGCCGATTACTGTATCTTTTGTTGTAATATGGTGCTCCTGCAATTCCTCCCAACCGCGGTTCAGATCATCTTCCGCATTTTCTACCGGATTACGAAGCGCTTTGTCTCCACCCGCGATCAGTCCGATCACCAGGGTTGGCGGCATTCCGAAAGTAGGAGGTATCTCCGAAGCGTCGAGCACGCCCAAACGTCCGCTTGTGCCGGCGCCCAGATAAAAGATACGTCCCCCTTGTTTCATCCGGGGGACGATCTGTAATACAAGTTCTTCAACTTTAGGTATCGTTTTCCGGACTGCTGACGCGACCTTCCGGTCTTCCGTATTTATATCGTCCAGTAATTCCCGGACCGACTTGCTTTCCAGATTATTATATAATGAGTCTTGCTCTGTTATTTTAGTAAACGACATATTAAATATGTATTATGTATGTTGCTAAACAGATACAAAACTAACAAAATTTATGTCTGCGAACCTCTTCTTACTTATACATTTCTTTCAACCATTGGAACCGTGCCATATTTTGTTCCGGATAAGTCCAGTGACCGGTTTCCAGATAAAGATGCAGTTCTTTTGCTCCCGGAATAACATTATAAGCGGAATACATGGAGGTTGGAGGACAAGTCACATCATTATATCCCCAGCTATACCACCCCGGTGCATTTACGCGACGGGCAAAATTAACCACATCGAAATAAGCTAATGTCTCCACCTCATTCGGACCAGGTTTTGCATTCCGGTAATAATGAGGCCAGCCACCGGCACGCTGATGTAAATAACCGGCATAATCACATAAGGCCGGATAGAATGCCGCCAGAAACTTAATACGCGGATCCAATCCTGCCGTAACGATAGAAAGCGCTCCTCCCTGGCTACCACCGGTTACACCGACAGTCGAACCGTCAAATTCAGGCAAAGAGAAAATAAAATCCACCGCTCTCACACAACCGAGATACACCCGTTTGTAATAATGGGCGTCACGATCATTCTTATTGATCCCGGGATATCCGTTCAAAGCACCGGATGCCAGGTTATTATATACTTCCTGGGGCATATTTACCGGAATTCCATGAATACCGATCTCTAATGTGATAACATCATCCCCTAAATTCATGCCGTTATACGGACGGATACCGGCACCCGGAACCTGGAGGATAGCCGGATATACCCCTTCCTTTTTTGGGACAACCAGAATACCATACATACGGGACCCTGGACGCTCATTCTGAAAACTGACATGATAAACGTTTTGCGTAGACGTACATCTTTCCGGCATCAATACCATTTTAGGGTCCAGAGAGGTTTTACGGGCATCTTCAATCGCCTGCTTCCAGAAACTGTCGAAATCTTTCGGATCAGCGGTTGTCGGCCGGATTCTTTCTTCATCTACGGCAACCGTAGCCATTCCCTCATAATTACGACCATCTACTTTTGCTATGACCTTACAACGCAAAAAACCAGGTTCATTCATGGAGCCTTTTAATGTTGTTTTACCATTTTTCAAAAGCACATCCGCTTCTTTCTTTACGGGGAAATACTCCGGCCCCACTTCATAATCAACTACCACGTCTTTCAGGAGATTTTCATTTCTAAAGACTTGAACAGTAAAAGTAACTTCCTCTTTTTGTTTGTATTTCCAGTCTGTCCGATCCGGAGATACCACCACATTGACCAATTTCTGGGCCGGCTGAGCCTCCAGCCCTAACGAACTTCCTACCAGCAATACCAGAAGGAAGCAGAATGAGAATAACACTTTTTTCATCTTGAGAATTTATTAAATATAAGATTACAAACACAACAAAGATAAATACGATCTATCAGATATCAAAGCGTTGATTGGCCATGATATGCAATCAGTCCTTCCATCGGACTTCGAGCGACCATCCCCAGACGGATTCCCAAATCAAACGCCATCTCCTTCAATACATCCTGATAATACCAGGCTACCGAACCTACCAGGTGGACAGGCTGTTCAAAATAATCGTACTGTTTCACATTCCGGGTAAAAAAAGCCAGAAAACTACGGGTAACCAACTCCCAGATAGCCGGTTCATCCAGATGCTCCCGTATAAAAGGAGAAAATCCTGCCAGAAAACGATTAGGGAAAGGCTGCCGGTAAACCTTGTCCATAATCAGGGCCGGGGTCAACTCATATTGTGTCAGGAACTGATCTTTCAGGGCCGGAGGCAACTGGTCTTTCAGGACATCACCAATCAATAATTTCCCCAATACCGCACCACTCCCCTCATCGCCCAGGATAAATCCCAGAGGAGAGACATTCTTTACAATCTCCCTGCCATCATAATAACAGGAGTTGGAACCGGTCCCCATAATGCAGGCAATCCCCGGCTGATCTCCGCACAGGGCACGGGCAGCCGCAAGCAAGTCGCTCCCTACCTCTACCGGAACAGGCAGATACTGGTTGACGGCCCGCCTGATCATATCATTCTTCTCCGGAAAAGCACATCCTGCTCCATAAAAATAAATAGCTGAAGGTTTGAAACCTTTTAGAGAAGGTAACAGGCCGGCTTCTATCTCCTTCCCGATTTCCTCTTCTGTCTGAAAAAAAGGATTCGTGCCCCGTGTTTTGAAACGGAGGATAGATTCACCATTCTCCACCACACACCAATCAGTCTTCGTGGACCCACTATCAGCTATCAATATCATATTTCACTTTATTATAAAATCAATCAATACGTCTGTCTTTTCTGCCAAATGCAGGATCAATCTTCAGGAAAGCCGTCACTGCCAAAGTGATCAGGCAGCATCCCATCACCCACCAGAAAAAGTGCTCATATCCCAACTGCTCCTGCAACCAGCCGGCAATCATCCCCGGCAGCATCATACCTAAAGCCATAAATGCCGTACAGATAGCATAATGAGCCGTCTTATGTTCACCCTCTGAGAAATAAATAAGGAACAGCATATAGGCCGTAAAGCCGAATCCATACCCAAACTGTTCCATAAAGACACATACATTTATAATAAGCAGATTCTCCGGCAAGGCACTGCTCAGGTAAATAAAAACCAGATCCGGCAAAGTAATAGCCAGCGCCATCGGCCAAAGCCATTTCTTCAGTCCGCCTTGTGCCGCAACAATACCTCCGATGATCCCGCCTAAAGTCAGCCCGATGATCCCGATCGTACCATAAACAAGGCCGATCTCTGCCGTTGATAATCCGAGCCCTCCTACATCACGCGGATCGATCAGGAAAGGAGTGACCAGTTTTACCAGTTGTGCTTCCGGGAAACGGTATAACAGCATAAACAGGATCGCAATCAGGGCCTGTTTCTTCTTAAAAAACGAAACAAATGTAGCAAAGAATTCTTTAAACAGGGTAGAAGCCGTCACAGCGACAGCCGGTCTGTCCGATTCGGGTGTCGGCAATATATATTTATGATACAGGCATAGCCCGATAAATAGACCTGCCAGGATCAAAAATGTAACCGACCAGGCCAGCGGTATCTTTCCGGTACTTTCCTCCAAAGCACCTGCCAGCATCACCAACAGACCTTGTCCGGCAATAGTTGCGATACGGTAAAATGTACTTCGTATCCCGACATAAAATGCCTGGTCATGCGAATCCAGCGCTAACATATAGAAACCGTCAGCCGCAATATCATGCGTCGCAGAACTAAACGCCACCAACCAGAATATAGCCAAAGTCAGCTGAAAGGAATAATCCATCGGAATAGTGAAAGCAATACCCGCCAGTCCTGCACCTATCAAAAACTGCATGGTAACCACCCACCAGCGCTTCGTCTTCAGCAAATCGACAAAAGGACTCCAGAAGGGTTTGATCACCCAGGGGAGATAAAGCCAACTGGTGTAGAGGGCAATATCTGTATTACTGATCCCCAAACGTTTATACATGATGACAGAGATCGTCATCACTGCCACATAAGGAAGGGCCTCCGCAAAATAAAGCGTGGGTATCCAACTCCATGGAGACGATACTGTGGATTTTCCGGTTAATAGTTTCATTTTCGCGGGCTAGATTGTATCATTTTACGTACTATTTCATTCTTCTCTTCTTCTGAAATGCTTACTTCCCGCAAAATAGTTTCAAGATCTTCAGACGTCACCTTATCAAAATCCTTCTCTAAAGGGGTGATAAAGAGACCGGCCATCTCAACCGTTGCCGGACTGATCAGGATATTAGCATCTCCTTCTGCATAAAAACAGGACGGACGCAATTCCTTACGAGGGAATATACAGGATATCCAGTTATCCTCATCCTTCCAAGCATCCTCATCCTTCCAAGTAACCACATTCATCATCGGTTCAGAATCTCCTTCTTTTATTTCCAGTTGTGCGTATAATTGTTTAAAAGCATAATCGGCTTCGCGCAAATCACTGGAGATCAGCAGAAATGCAGACGCCATAAAATCGTAAAGTACATAAAGAACCGTATTACGCCCCTCCCAGACTATACCCTTGGGAGCCTTTTTATAGTTTACTTCTATCGGCAAATTTCCCCGTTCCATTGCCTGGAAATGCATATGATCCGGAGCAGAGGCTCCACATTTCGGACCATTGTAAAAGACGGCATAATCCTGAAGATCGTGTGCCAACCACAGCATATCCTCATAATAAGGAAGAATTTGCTGATCTTCATGCCATTTCAATGGTATCGTCAGATGTCCGCTGGAGATTGGATAAGGATTAACCAGTATATCGAAAGCATCATTGTAATCAATACCATATTGTTCTTCCGGCCGGTGACAGAAAAAACACGGTCGTGCTTGCAAAGAAGCAGTGTCTGTTTTAGCAGCAGAGGAACGGATACGCTCCGGATTGAACTGTAATATAACAGGGAAATCCTTTATATAAAGATACCGGGTCTTAAGGCTTGCCAAAGCATAGGTATTCGTGCGAACCAACTCCCAATCTCTTATCTGGTTATCGAGAAGATCTTCTACGCGTTCTCTCAACTCATTCATTTCAGACTTATCAATCATATCATTTTTGATTTAACGTTCTTCGGGTACCCAATTCAATGGCTCGGATACTGTCTTTATAGGCATTATGTTCGTTGGTTTTCCGGATATCCAATGCGGCATCGGTATTGTCCTCCCAACGGCGGCAAAGATAAAGGACATCGTAAATACGTCCGATCCGGTAAATACGCGATATAGCCAATCCTATGGCATAATCTTCGCCATAACTCACATTCGGCATTTTCAACTCGCGAAGAATCGGGGTATAAAAAGCACGGGGTGCTCCCAGTCCATTGATACGCAAAGCATTATTACGCCCATTCTCTTCCGTCCATTCCCGGTGGTCGATAATGCCGGGCGCTATTTCATTCAGGTCGAAATCAGTCATTTTATAGGTTCCGATCACCATTGCACAACTTTCCGCATAAAAAGCATCTACAATCTTTTGCAAAGTATCGGGACCGCTATACACATCATCACTGTCAAGCTGTACACAGAACTTACCGCACGAAGGATGGGCAGCCGCCTCATTCCAGCAACCGCCGATTCCGAGATCGTCACGTTCGGGGATCAGGTGTATCAGACGTTTATCTTCAGCATACCGCTGAATAACCTCTGTTGTCCCATCGGTCGAATGATTGTCGACAATGATCAGGTTGAAGTCAAAATTGGTCTGCTGCCTAAAAACAGAACGGATCGCATCCTCGATCGTACGGACACGGTTGCGGACAGGGATGATCACAGATGCTTCGCAAGGGAAACCTTTCTTCTTGAACTTTACCTTCAAAGGTTTCTTCTTCAAAAAAGCACCCAAATATTTCAGATAGACAGTACAGGCCGATTCCATTTCCTCCTGCACCTCACGATTCTTTGGATCCACATAATCAAACTGTTTCTCGCCGCTTTTCCGATTATCTTCTTCTGTAAAAGAATAAAGATACTCCCGGATATGAACAATAGTCTCCGGCATAAATGAGGCATCGAGCTGGTAAAGATAGAAACCTGCATAGACATACTCCGGAAACATTTTTTTACGAGATTCGAAATAATAGTTCAATTCATCGTAATTAAGCAGCAATAACGGACCGAAATCAAAATCATCCCGTATGCTTCCCTCCTGATAATCGTTCAACGGATGTTCCTGCCGGATACCGTTACATATTTTATAATGATCGGCATAAACGATTTTACAACATCTGTTTTCAGCAACAAAAAGCATCCGCTCCAGTCCGTTTTGTCCGAACCTCAAAGGAGTTGTACCAGTATAAAATAAGACATTCCGTTCGTCAGCATGTTCCCAAATAGTACGCAAAGTATTTGTACCGGTCAGCGTATCGACCTGCAGGATTTCGCAACCGTCACAGGCTTCCGCCTGCAATGAATCAGAAGCTAAAAGATATATTTTATTAACCAGCCCGGTACTCCTGAGTTCGTCTACAGTCAGTTTCACCATGACTGGAGAAACATAAGGCAAAAAACAATTTACTGTTTGCATAATAGCACTTTTAAGATTGTCGGGTAAAGATAACAAAAAGATTAATCCTCCTCCCAGAAAAAGTCATCATAAAGCTCTTCTTCTCTTTGTTTTTTCCGGTATTTTTTCAGAAAAGCTCGCATTCCCGTAAGTGTAGAAACGCTTTGCATATACTCTTCCACTGTTTGCAGCAGGTTTTTCTGCTGAGACAAAAGAATATCCAGGTGAATATCTATCTCTTTCAAAGGAACAGTTCTCAATTGCGTATAAGCATTTTCCACACCAGATAAAGGAGCCTGACAAATCAGGTAAAATTCTTCTTCCAAGCGATTCAACTGTGCACGCAAAATCTTATTATAACGTTTCAAAACCTCATCCGTTTGCGATTGAGGTGTCTTTGCCGATTCTTCCTGCAACCAGTTAATCTGCATCATCAACAAGGAAGCCAAGTCTTTTTGTTTATATGCTTCCGTCAGTTGTTTCATCCGTTCTTCCTTCTGTGCACGCAATGTTTCATCAGTTTCCCGGTCCGGATGAAGTTCCTTCACCAGTTCCAGATATATTTCACGCATTGACTTTAAAGTTTGTTCCTCCTGCAATTTCTGATTCAATTCGGCTTTGGTCATTTTCCTTTCTCTGGACTGCGACGATTTCTGTTCCTCTCTGGCTGCACGCCTCTGTTGTTCTTTTTCTTCCGCCGCCTCCATTTTCTCCATCTCATTCTTCATTAAATCATTAAAAGCGTTGAGCAGTTCCTCTTCCGTCTTTGCGTTTTTCATTTTCTTATTGAGTTTAAAACCCATCATTTGGATAGCGAACAACGTATCCTGTACTGCTTCCATTTCCAGTTCTTCATGAGTCATTCCGGATGAGAGTTCCTCATATTTATGAACGAGGGGAACAATAACGGAGCGTTGCTCTTCATTCATATAGTCAGTCACTCCTTCACTTTCAGCAGCAATAAGATCTATCAGCGTTTTCCGATCCGTTTTACTCAGTTTTCCTTCTTCATATATTCCATCCAGATAAATCAGATAATCATATTTCATTGCTGTCTCTTTCTCAAATAAAGATTTAGCATGCTCCTGATAGAAAGTTCTGATTTTTCGTTCCTTCTCAGGAATAAACGTGATCTCTGCCTTTAGTTCATTTATCTTCCTGTTCAGGCGATTGAACTCAGACTGGGCAGCGGTAAGTTTCGTTCTTCCTTTCTTTTTAATAACAGGAGTCAGGGACAAATCATCATTTGCCACATCCTGATCTTGAAATAGTTTTGCTTGTTTGTTCATATCAATACTTATATGGTAATAAAAAAACTGCGTAACTCTCCACCGAAAGCTACGCAGTCTCCTATTTATAATAAAAACTTTACAGCTATTATTCTTCTCCTAACAGGATTTCCAGGATTTGAACGGCAGCCTTAGCGACTGATGTACCCGGACCGAAGATAGCGGCAACACCTGCCTTGTACAGGAAGTCGTAGTCCTGTGCAGGAATAACACCACCGGCGATAACGATAATGTCTTCGCGGCCTAACTTCTTCAGTTCATCGATAACTTGCGGTACCAATGTCTTGTGTCCGGCAGCCAAAGAAGAAACACCCATTACGTGAACGTCGTTTTCAACAGCCTGGCGGGCAGCTTCAGCCGGAGTCTGGAACAACGGTCCCATATCCACGTCGAAACCACAGTCGGCATAACCGGTAGCTACAACCTTAGCACCACGGTCGTGTCCGTCCTGACCCATCTTAGCGATCATGATACGCGGCTGGCGACCTTCTTTCTTAGCAAACTTTTCTGTCAGCTCGCAAGCCTTCAGGAAGTCGGCATCTTTCTTTGTTTCTGATGAATACACGCCTGATATAGTTCTGATGATTGCTTTATAACGTCCTACAACAACTTCGCAGGCATCAGAGATTTCTCCCAGTGATGCACGCAGGCCGGCAGCCTTAACAGCCAGTTCCAGCAAGTTGCCTTTCTTAGTTTTCACACATTCAGTGATGTCTGCCAATGCTTTCTGAACAGCTTCTTCGTCGCGGTTTTCACGCAACACCTTCAAATTGGCAATCTGTTCATTACGTACGGCTGTGTTGTCGATTTCAAGGATATCGATCGGATCTTCTTTCGGCAGACGGTATTTGTTAACACCAACGATTGTCTGAACGCCTGAGTCAATACGAGCCTGAGTACGCGCAGCAGCTTCTTCGATACGCATCTTCGGAAGACCTGTTTCAATCGCTTTTGCCATACCGCCCATGCTTTCGATTTCCTGGATCAATGCCCAACCTTTGTGTACCAGTTCGTTTGTCAAAGATTCTACATAGTAAGAACCGGCCCACGGGTCGATTTCCTTACAGATCTTTGTTTCTTCCTGGATATAAATCTGTGTATTACGGGCGATACGTGCAGAGAAGTCTGTCGGCAAGGCGATAGCTTCGTCCAACGCATTGGTGTGCAAAGACTGCGTGTGTCCCAGAGCAGCAGCCATCGCTCGATACAAGTACGGCCTACGTTGTTGAATGGGTCCTGTTCGGTCAACGACCATCCTGAAGTCTGGCAGTGAGTACGCAGCGCCAAAGATTTCGGGTTCTTAGCACCGAAACTCTTCACAATCTTCGCCCACAACATACGTGCGGCACGCATCTTGGCGATTTCCATGAAGTGGTTCACACCGATTGCCCAGAAGAATGACAGACGCGGAGCGAATGCATCCACATCAATACCTGCGTTAACACCAGCACGAAGATATTCCATACCGTCGCACAGGGTATAAGCCATTTCAATATCTGCTGTCGCACCGGCTTCCTGCATGTGGTAACCGGAGATAGAGATAGAGTTGAACTTCGGCATCTTCTGTGATGTATATTCGAAGATATCAGCGATAATCTTCATAGAGAATTCGGGCGGATAGATATACGTATTACGCACCATGAATTCTTTCAGGATATCGTTCTGGATAGTACCGGCCATTTCTTCCAACTTAGCGCCTTGTTCCAGACCTGCGTTGATATAGAATGCTAATACCGGAAGAACACCACCATTCATGGTCATGGAAACAGACATTTTGTTCAAAGGAATACCAGCGAACAATACTTTCATGTTTTCCAGCGAACAGATAGATACACCGGCTTTACCAACGTCACCTACAACACGTTCGTTATCGGCATCGTATCCGCGGTGTGTCGGAAGGTCGAATGCAACAGACAAACCTTTCTGGCCGGAAGCCAGGTTACGGCGGTAGAATGCATTTGATTCTTCTGCTGTGGAGAAACCGGCATACTGGCGGATTGTCCAGGGACGCATAGCGTACATACCGCTATACGGGCCACGCAGATAAGGAGGCAGACCAGATGCATAGTGCAGATGCTCCATACCTTCCAGGTCTTCTTTTGTATATACTGGTTTCACCTCGATATGCTCGGGTGTTTTCCAATTGGCTTCGATGCCATTGGCTTTTGCCCATTCGGCAGCATTGGTTGCTGCAAAACCGGCATTCTTTATATCTATATTCTTAAAATTTGGTCTCATAATTGTTTCTACTTAAGCGATTCCTAATTTTGCGTTGAAAGCCTTCAATGTTTCAAGCACGTTGCTCTTCACATTGATAAACTGATCGATACCCTGAGCTTTCAGGTCTTCCATGCATTCAGGAGCACCTGCTACAACGAATTCAGCACGTCCGGCCAACGCCTTATAAGCAGCAGGAGCATATTCTGCATATTCGTCATCACTAGAACAAAGAACAACGATTTGAGCACCGGCTTTCATCGCTGCCTCAACGCCAGCTTCAACAGTTTCGAAACCTAAGTTATCAATTACCTTATATCCGGCGCAAGCAAAGAAGTTGCTTGAGAACTGTGAACGGGCAATACGCATAGACAAGTTACCGATAGTCAGCATAAAGACATTCGGTGTCTTTCCGCTGTTTTCAGTTGCCAGACGCAATGCTTCGAACTGAGATGCACCACGAGAGAAATCAAGAGGAGTAACCGTTGCTTCACCGCAAGAATGACCACCACCGCAGCAGCAGGAAGCAGTTTCTTTAATCTTACCGGCAGCCACTTCCGTAAAGTTCGGGAACTGGTTAGAACCCAGCAGAATTTCACGACGGGTAGCAACCGCTTTCTTACGAGCTGTATTGGAAGCATTCACTGCATTCTGGATATTTCCGTTAGCAACTTCAGCTGCGAAACCGCCTTTGTCTTCTACTTCCAGGAATAGGTTCCAGGCAACTTCAGCCAACGAGTTTGTCAGTACTTCCACATAATAAGAACCGGCAGAAGGATCGACTACCTTGTCCAGGTGACATTCTTCTTTCAGTAACAACTGCTGGTTACGGGCGATACGTTCAGAGAAATCGTCCGGAGTCTGATAAGTCTTATCGAAAGGACGTACAGTAATAGAATCGACACCTGCCAAAGCTGCAGACATCGCTTCAGTCTGAGAACGCAACAAGTTTACATGAGCATCGTAAACAGTCATGTTCCATTCGGAAGTCTGAGCATGTGCGTTCATCTTGCATGCACATTTGCATTCTGGATTGTAAGCAGCAACAATTTCAGCCCACAACCAACGTGCTGCACGGAACTTAGCAATTTCCATGAAGTAGTTAGAACTGATACCCAGATTAAATTTAATCTTTTTGGCAACTTCGTCTGCGCTGAATCCAGCTTCAGTCAATTTAGCCATCAGTTCGTTACCCCAAGCCAGTGCATAACCCAGTTCCTGAGTAATATAAGCACCTGCATTATTGAAGTAGAAAGCGTTTACAGCTAACACTTTATAACCTGGTAGTGCCTGACCTGCTTTGAGCACAGCAGATGCAGCTTCTACCCAGTTTCCATTTTCTTTACCTTTTACCAACGGTTTCTTGAACGGGTCATAGTTTACAGAACCGAAACATTTGTTCAGGTCTACGTCTTTTCCCTTCAGGATATATTCCAGGATACCGATCAGTTTTTCAGCCTTGCAGTTGCAAGTGTTGAAGTTCAGTTCAGTAGCTTCCGGACAGATACCGTTTAATAATGTTGCAATATTTTCAGCATTCACTTCATCACCTTTGATGATGAAACCGAGAGAAGTAACACCTTTAGTCAGCAAATCAAGAGCCTTTTCGTTGGCTTCCTTGAAACAGGTTACTTCAATGTTCTGGCGTACCTTCCAGTCGTTATCCTTCTTTGTTCCGCGAACATAAGGGAATTCACCGGGAAGAGACTCGGTAGTCTTCAAACCTTCGATGTCTTCTGCACGATAGAAAGGATTTACATTAAATCCTTCGCCTGTCTTCCAGACAAGCTTTTTCTCAAACGGAGCACCTTTCAGGTCAGCCGTAATCTTCGCCATCCACTCTTCAGTAGTGACCGGAGCGAATTCTGAGAAAAGTTTTTCTTTTAGTTCTGCCATAATATTAGTTATTTTAATACTGGTATTAGTAATTGTTCAATAGTATATTGTTCAATAACAGATGGCAAAGGTAGAATAAATAAACAGGAAGAACAATGAAAAATAAACGAAATTGCGCTCAGTTTTAACGCCTTTTAGTTGTATGAAGACAATTATAGTATCATAATGACAGGAAGAAACAAAATTCTTTACATTTTTTTCCGTTCCGGAGAACACCGAAACGAAATAATAACTATTTTTGTCCCGTCAAACAATGAAAACTATGACACGAAACGGTGCATTCGTCTAGTGGCCTAGGACGCCGCCCTCTCACGGCGGAAACTCGGGTTCGATCCCCGGACGCACTACGAAAGCCTGCTGAAATGATTTCGGCAGGCTTTTTTATCTTTCACACTTTTGATAAGAAATAATTATATACCTGAAAGTACATTTCATTTAGGTACTCTATCCTCTAACGTACTCTTATTTTTTTGATCACTTCTGAATTGTGTCGGGGTAACTCCTTTTATTTGTTTAAATGCCGTACTGAAATAGCGTTGATATGTAAAACCGACTTCTTCCGATATTTCCGTAATACTTAACTGAGTGTCTGTTAAAAGTTGTACTGCTTTTTCTATACGAATTCGATTTATATAATCATTGGCGCCTATACCGGTCAACGCCTTGATTTTATTATAAAGGGAAGTACGGCTCATTGCCATCTTGTCCGTCAGGAAATCAATATTTAATTCCGGGTTATTCAAATTTTCATTGATCACTTTACTCAATTTGATCAGGAATTCATCATCTATATTATTCTGATGTGAGGATCTCAGTTCTGCGACATAACCGAGATTCATATACTTTTGTTTGATAATCTCCCGGTTCTTCAACTGGTTTCTGATAACAGATATCAGCAAATCAAGTTCAAATGGCTTACCGATATATGCATCAGCTCCTTGATTATAACCTGTTTGAGTACTTTCCGAATCGGTTCGGGCAGTAAGCAAAATAACCGGAATATGGCTAGTATCAATATTTTGTTTGATTCTTTTACATAACTCAAAACCATCCATCCCAGGCATCATTATATCGCTTACTATAATATCCGGTCGCTTGTTTCGGATTACATCTAATGCATTTATACCGTCTTCAGCCGTATAAACAGCCTTGAATCCCCATAACTCATTTTTTAAGAAAAGACGTAATTCCTGCTTATCCTCAACGATCAAAACAGTATAATTTTCAGTCAATATTTGGGTCATTACATTTTCCTCCGGAATAGATATGCAATTTTCGTTATCATAAAGTTGTATAGCCATATCCGAAGTTTCTTCCTGTTCTGTATTTACAGGTAATTCAAAATAAAACGAAGCTCCCTTGTCTTCATTATTAAATGCACCAATCTTACCTCCATGTATTTCTACAAGTGCTTTGGCATACGAAAGACCAATACCACTTCCAGGTTGCTCATGATTTCCTTGATAAAAGGGGGTAAAGAGCTTCCGGATATCTACATTATTCAATCCAATCCCTTGGTCTTTGACTGTTATTCGAACAACATCTTTGATAACCAAGGTAGAAACTGTAACCCTCGTATCCGAAAACGTAAATTTCAATGCATTCATAAGAAGATTCGATAGTACGATTTCACATTTCGGTTTATCAAAGGAAATCATACCTATGGTATTGTCAAGGGAGTAAACCAAAGTTATCTGTTTAGCCTCAAACTCATTCTTGAAATCTTCACAGACAGATTTAACCCAATCGTTCAACAAATAAGGCTTCTTATGCAGAATATTTTTATCCTCCTTTACTTTGTTTACATCCAGAACCATATTAATCAGGTTCTTCATTTGGCAAGCTTGATTGTAAACGCTCGTCAATTGTTTTGTCATAACTTCCGGCTCTATCTTGGAAGAAGTATTCAGTAGACGTTTCAGCGGAGCACAGATTAGAGTAAGCGGAGTACGCAATTCATGACTGATGTTGATCAGAAAGCGAATTCTTTCTTCATTCGATTTCTGCTTATGTTCTTTTATTTGCAAGGTAAGTTCGAATTCTTTTCTTTTAATAATACTCCGAATGGTTATAAAAACGATACCAAGTAACAAGACAGACATTCCTGCGATAATCCAGGTATTTTTATACCAAGGAGGTGTTACTGTAATACGAAGAAGCTCCTGACAGGAACTCCAGTCTCCGTTTTTTGTATTACATGAAACCTGTATTGAATAATCACCTGGCATCAAGGTGCTCAAATTGAGAGTAGGATTGTATGATTCTGTATATGAATTGATGGGACCTACAACACGATACTGGAAAATCCTTTTTCTGAACATATCTTTTTCCTTAGTAATCACTTTGATAGCTATTGAAGAATGATCCGATGGTATTTTAATTGTTTTTGAGGTTCCCAAAAGTTCGGGAGATACAGATTTCCCGTTTACTAATATATCAATAAGTTCAAACACAGGAGGATACTCTTCTTGCATGGATATGTTTTTACTTACTTTGACCAAGCCGTAAACACCCCCTAAATAAATATTTCCAGCGATTGAGGTTGGTGGATAAGCAAAAGGTAATTCATTCGGCAGAAACCCGTCCGATTCCCCATAGATTGTAAACTTGTCTTTTTGAATATGATATGAAAACAACATGTTCTGTGCTCCAATCCACAATCTATCCTCATCATCTAACAATAAAGTAGATACACTATAAAACAATTGTGTCTCTATCTTTTTATAAATATCAGATTCAGGATCATAATATCTTAACCCATTATCGGTTCCCAGCCAGAATTTCCCATTTTTGTCCCTACAGACCGCCCTTATAGTCTCATTATTACTAACTGAGAATATGACACTTAGGCTATCATTCTCTTTATTGACTCCAAACAGTTCTTTCTTATTGAACAGAAATGCTTTATCTTGGGTAAAACCAAGCAATATCAGTCCCCCGAGATAACTCCGGTCTGTCTTGAAAGAGGAGAAGGTTTTCTTTTCCGTATCATAGATATAAGCATGGTTGGATAATATATATATTTTATTTTCACTAACTCGGTTTCCATAAGTAATATAAAGCGAATTATAGATTTCACGTGTGATTTCTGGGGATACAATGACAAAAGGACGATGTCCGCCTGTTTTTTTATTGAATAAATATGGTTCTTTACCATATAAAAAAAGCAACAACTCCTCATTCGAATAATCTGTAATAAAAACTATACTTTCGTTATACGTATCGGGATAATGCCTAAATGTGTCGTTGAACGGATCATAGCGATTAAGTCCGCCGCCGTCGGTACCGATCCATAAGATTCCTTCCTCGTCTTCAAACAGACTGATAACCGTCTTTTCACTCAGCCCGTAGGTCGTGTTCAATGCAGCGTCTTTATATGTTCTAATAAATGCCTCTTTTACTCCAATAACACCACCACGCACACTTCCCATCCACATATTGTTATCATAGTCCTTATATAAGCAAGATATAGAATTTACCGGCAAGGAATTAACGTTTCCCGGAATATGCAGCAGAGTGGATATGTTCATATCCTCGTCAAGAATGTTAATGCCTCCTCCATCAGTTGCGATCCATAATTCACCATCTTTAGACTGTATGTCCAACACTATATTGCTGCTCAGATCAGAATTTCGATCAGTAAGATGCCATTTTTCTTTTCCATCAACAGAATAACAAATGACACCATGCATATAAGGAGCAACATAAATATTTCCTCTATCATCCACAAACAAAGAGGCTATATTTGTTTCTTTGCAGAAAAAGGCTTTCTCCAATAAATGACTGACGGTATTATAACTCCATACCCAGCCACCCCGATCTGAGATAAGCCAGTTATCGTCTTTCCAAGGGATAATCCGATGAAAGCTTTTCCATGAAGTATCCCCTTTTACAGGTAAAACTGAAACAGTTTGCGTCTGATAAGTATATTGGTAAAACAAACCATCCCCACCGAACACGATCCCATCCGGTGTAAAAACGTAGGAATAAAAAGGTTTATCTTGGGTAATCGGAATAAAGATATCTTTTTCCTTGTCATACTTTGCCAATCCGTTATTGGTTCCTACCCACACATTATATAATGAATCCTCTACGACAAAAAAGATATAGTTACCAGGCAGTGTATTCGGATCATCGGGAACCTGATAATAAGATTTCATTTCAGACCAATCAAAACAATTCAGACCGGAAACCGTTCCAATCCACATTAATCCTTTATGATCGACAAAAAGACAATTGACAGAAGATTGGGATAACCCTTTCTCCTATTGTTATTTGCTGAAAGTTGTAATCAGAATTAGCTTTTATTGAAACCGTCAAACAGAAACTTGTTATGACAACAACCAAAAGTACGCGAAAGAATGTCGACATGATATTATAAGTTTAACATCACAAAAATAGTATTTTTCACTTATATCCCCCCATAAAAACTGCCTCAAAAGTACCTCTGTGACAATCCCACAAAAACTTCAACCTATTCTTTTTACTAAGAATGAATATTAGTTGATAAAAAATGATCAATATTTGACAAAAGTAAACAAATGATGATAAAAATCAAATATTCACCCTAGTCATCAACAATAACTCATCCAAACGATATCTGAATGTTTTTTGATATATGATAATTAAAACCGGATCTGTTCTGCCTGATTTATTCAGTCTTTTGCATACGACAAATCTCATCAAATTTAATACACATGGAAGAAAAAAGCATTTTGACTGTCGACTTGTATGAAAACCTCCTCACCGAAAAGGTTGGTGATTACAGTGGAAAGGTCTGCATTACCGGAACCTTACATAATAAAGAAGTTGCCCAACGTTTTGCTAAAGCACGTACGGAGTATCGCCCGGAAACCATTGAAAACATTCTCAACATATCCGACCAGATAAAAGTTGAAATTATATCTGAAGGCAAAAGCCTGGTGGATGGTGTCGGACAATACATGTTAAACATTGCCGGACCGTTCGAAGGGGAAGATCCCAAATTTGACCCAGCCAAGCATACGTTAGGAATCACTTACACGCCGGGGAAGTTGCTCCGAAACGCAATGAAACTGATAACCATTGATCCGCGTGTGGCAAAAACAGGTCCTGTAATCAATAATATCACCGATTCCACAACAGGTTCTGTGAACGACAAGATTACTTCCGGTGGTCCGGCAGTAATTGACGGTTCAACACTTCTGTTAAAAGGCGAAACCGATACTATTGGAGTCTATTTCAACCCAGACGGTAGCGGAGAAGCAAAAAAAGTACAGACAATTGTTATGAACACTAAATCGCAGATCATCATTTCTATTCCTCAATTAGAAGAAGGCCAATATAAGTTGAGTGTCACTACACAGGCCGGTTCCAATTACCAGTTAGTGAAAGAAGCACGCACTTATACATTTCCTATCTTACTAACTGTAGGCGAAGGGGATCGTCCTGAAATAGAGTAGACCGATCATAGTCCCTGTCACCTCACCGATCATAGTCCCTGAGATATGACAGGTAAGGTGACCTAAGACATGAAGGGTAAGAGTAGCTAAGATATAACTGGTGATAGTACCTAAAACATGAAGCATCATACCCAAAAATCATCAACACTTAAATCAAAAAGAATACCATTTGAGTTATTAATCTAAATTACGAAAGTATGAAAACAAACCTAAAAAATGTATGTTTAGTGGGTAGTTGCATTTTGATCTGTACAGGATCTGCAAATGCAAATCTACCAGAAAACATCAAAGGAGAGAATGTCGACATTCAGGGCATTCATCAACAGAAAAAACACACCGTTACCGGTTTGCTGACTGATGCCGACGGTAATCCGATTATCGGCGCTACAGTTTCCATCAAAGGCACAACACACGGTGTAACAACTGACATAGACGGTAGATACGTACTCAATAATGTCAACGAAGATGACATTATTGAGTACCGATATATCGGTTTTAACACAGAAGAAAAAACGTATAAAGGCGAAAAGAGTATCAATATCCGCTTGGTTGAATCTTCCGTTAGTCTGGACGATGTGGTCGTTATCGGTTACGGCCAACAGAAAAAAGAGAGCGTTGTTTCGTCACTGAACACCATTTCTGCAAAAGAATTATCTATGCCAACACGAAGCCTTTCCAATAACATCGCTGGACAAATCGCAGGTGTATTGGCCGTACAACGTACAGGGGAACCAGGAAAGGACAATTCCGAATTCTGGATTCGTGGCATCAGTTCATTTGCTGGCGGAACATCTCCGTTAGTATTGGTCGATGGAGTTCCCAGAAATATGAATGATATTACAGCAGATGAAATCGAATCGTTTACTGTACTGAAAGATGCTTCCGCGACAGCTGTTTATGGAGCCGAAGGTGCCAATGGCGTTGTTTTAATTACGTCCAAACGAGGAACATCCCAAAAACCGACTTTGAACGTTCGTGCTGAATTCGGAGTTTCCCAACCAACCCGGTTACCTCGCACATTAGGTTCATACGATTACCTTACCTTATACAATGAAGCTGTATGGGAAAGCAGTGGTAACCCTACCGACTTTACCGCACCATTCTCTGATGAGGTATTAGAACTATATCGCACAGGGGCAGATCCGGACCTATACCCAAATACCGATTTTTCCAGCTTGCTGCGAGACAATACGTTCAATGAAAGAGTTACCCTCAATTTGCGGGGAGGTTCCGAACGAGTAAAATATTTCGTTTCCGGAGCTTTCTATCATGAAAACGGTATTTTCGACTCAAAGGCAATCGACAAATACGATGCCAATATCGGATTGAGTCGTTACAACCTCCGCTCCAACGTGGATATTGCCGTAACGAAAACAACCGATTTGTCTATTGACATGAGCGGACAATATACAGACACCAGCAACCCGGCATATTCTACTGACGATATTTTCGGACAAATGTATTACTTCGCTCCACACATTTTTCCACTACGATTTTCAGACGGAACATTCTCCGAACCATCCATTTACAATGGAGAAACCGGAAATCCTTACAACAAATTGAATGAATCCGGTTATCAAAAACAGTGGAATGCAAACCTGCAATCCAAAGTAACATTGAACCAAAAACTGGATTTCATTACAGAAGGTTTGAGCTTAAAATTGGCTGGTAGCTTTGATGCAGATTATTACTCTGCAACTAAACGTACCAAAACACCTACCACGTATAGAATGATTCTGAATGAAAACGGAGAAAAAGAATACATCCAAATCAACGAAGGAAATCCGGATTTGACCGACTTCTCTGGTGCTGGGACTGGTGGAGAAAAACGTATCTATCTGGAAGGATCACTAAACTACAAACGAATATTCAATAACATTCACGATGTATCCGGCATGTTGCTTTATATGCAAAAAGAAAAACAATCGCAAGGTGTAGGTCTACCTTATAAAAAACAAAGTGTGGTAGCTCGTGCTTCGTACGGATACGACAACCGTTATATGGTAGAAGGCAGTTTCGGTTTGACCGGTAGTGAAAACTTCGCCAAAGGACATCGTTACGGAATTTTCCCGGCTGTTGGTGTAGCTTGGTATATCAGTAATGAAAAATTTATGAAATCCACCGAAGATGTTATCAGCAAATTAAAACTACGTGCATCATATGGTCTTACCGGTAACGACAATGTGGGTGATACCCGATTCCCATACCGTGGTTCACTGAACAGAGGTGGTGCCGGATATAATTTCGGATTCAATATAGGATCAGGCGGCGGTGGTACCAATAACCCGGGAGGTGTACACGAGTCTACATTTGAAGCCCCTACCCTTGCTTGGGAAGTTGAAGAGAAAAAGAATATCGGTATTGACTTAGGATTGCTGCGTGGACAAATCGATTTAAGTGCCGATATCTTTAAAAACGACCGTCGGGATATATTGATGCAACGCAAGACTGTAAGTGGTATGACTGGATTCAGATCCAATCCCTGGCAAAACTTCGGTAAAATGAGTAATAAAGGTTTTGATGGAAATATCGTTTTCAAACAAAACATACAAGAGGTAGCACTTACTTTCCGAGGAAATGTGACTTATGCTAAAAACAAAATTGTCGAATACGATGAAGTTGAACCTCGTTATGCTTATCAGCGCGTAACAGGAAATAGCTTAAACAAACCGCTCTTATACATCGCTGACGGTTTATACACCGACGATGATTTCAATATTACCGAAGATCCAACCAATGGACAGAAAACATACAGTTTGAAAGAAGGTCTTCCCAAACCTGCCGCAGGTGTATCACCTGGTGATATCAAATACCATGACTTAAATGAAGATGGTAGAATCGACAGCTACGATAGAACCTATGATCACGACCGTTATTCTGAAAACCCGGAATGGGTTTATGGATTCGGTTTGAACATTGATTATAAAGGATTTTATGCTGGTATTTTCTTCCAAGGGGTAGCCAATGCTTCTATGAACATAAGTAACCTTATTCCTTTTAGACAAGGCCAAACAACCTCAGCTCGCAGGGAAGCCATGACTAGCCATTGGAGCAGTCACAATCCTGACAATCAGGATGTATTAGTACCTCGTCTACATAATAATTATTTTGAGCATAACCATTATGCGAGTACATGGTGGTACAAAAACGGAAATTTTATTCGCTTAAAAAATCTGGAATTCGGTTATGTATTCGATAGCAAGATGCTACGTAAAATAGCGATGAAAAACGCCCGCATCTATGTACAGGGAAACAATTTGGCCGTTTGGGATGATATTAAGATGTGGGATCCGGAATTAGGATCGGCCGGTGCTTCCAAATATCCGATCAATATGACTTGGACTGTAGGTCTTGAACTTGGTTTTTAATATAAAATAAACAGAATATGAAAAAAATAATAGCTTCGATAATAGCCGGTACATGTCTAACATTTACTGCATGTAGCGACTTCTTGGATGTTTCCGACGAGTTGGCCAGCAACCTGACCATGGAACAAGCATTCAGCAATGTCAAATATACCAAAGGTTGGCATGCCAATATCTTTAATTGTATTTCTCAATATTCACATATTTGTGACAATGTAACAGGTTTTACCAACCCATGGTATTCTTTAGGTGGAGAAGGAAGCGTCAGCCATGGTACTGTAAAAACAGAAATGCAAAACGGATTCACAGCCAGTACCGCAGGTTTCCACCGTTTTAACGCCCTCTATCAATACATCCGGCAAGCGCATCTATTTTTAGAGAATGCCAAACCCATTGGTGTTTCAACCGACCAAGAGAAACTTACTGAGGAAGATATCAACCGAATGAAATCTGAAGCAAAATTCTTCATTGCTTACTCTTATTTCTCTTTATTTGAATTATACGGTCCTGTTCCTGTCATAGAGGAGGCTGTGGATCCTTCCGGTACTTCTTTCGATTTTCCACGGGCATCGGTTGATGAAATTGTCAATTATATAGATGGCCTTTATCAAGAAGTTTTAGAAGAGAATTATCTACCTCTTACACTTCGGAAAATCAATGATTTCACAGGGGAAGAAACTGAGAATATGAATGAAATGGTTCGTCCTACCCGCGCCGTTGTTTTAGCAATGCGTGCAAAACTATGGGTATATGCTGCCAGCAAATTATTTAACGGCGGATACAAGGAAGCCATGGAACTGACAAATTCCGATGGCTCACGAATCTTCCCGGATTATAATGCCTCCAAATGGGAAACTGCTAAAAAGCATTTGGAAACATTCCTTCAATTCGCAGAAACAAACGGTTACGAACTTTTTAAGGTGTACAACAAAGACGGTAGTGTAAACCCCGGTCAATCCGTTTACCGCTTGTTCCAAGAATGGAATAAAGAAGTAATTTGGGCAACCAGTGTCACTCATATGAATAATGGGAACGGTGATTTCGACAGACGATGCCGTCCTACAGACATTATGGATGGCTGGAGTGGAGCAGGTGTTTCTCAACAATCGGTAGATGCTTTCTTTACTAAAAACGGACTGGACATTCATGAAGATCCGGAGCATGATGAAACAGGATTCACAGATCTAGAAAACCCCTGTGCATACAAAAAACCTCAAATCGACAAACAAATTTTTAACATGTACGTTGATCGGGAACCTCGCTTCTACCAATCAGTGACTTACCAAGGCAGAAGTTGGCATATTCAGCCTCTGAAGGTTGGTCCGTAGACTTCTCTGTCAATGGAAACAACTCCAACAATATCGCTTGGCGTGAACATTTCACAGGCTATCTGTTGTATAAACGATGCAACCAGGAGGTATTCCCGGCCGCAGCTATTTACAGAATTGGGCAAGACCTTCTTATATTCTGCGTTTGGCTGACTTCTACCTGTATTATGCAGAGGCTTGTAATGAAGTCAATCCTTCCGACCCAAATATCATCAAATATCTGGACCTTGTAAGAGATAGAGCCGGTATCCCCGGATATAAAAAATTACACGATACTGGTAAAAAGATAGATGTCATCGGTGATTATGAAGCACAAGCGTATGCTATCAGAAGAGAGCGTCAAGTTGAATTATTCTCCGAAGGTCAACGTTACTTCGATATCCGTCGTTGGATGATTTGTGGCGCAGGAGAAGAAGCGGACCAAACTGTATATTGGGGTATGAACGTAGATGGAGAAGCCAGCCTTCCTCTTTCTGACCCGAACTCATTCTTCCATCGTAAAATGGTACGCAAGCACCAGTGGACAAAAGCAATGTATTTATATCCTATACCACATGACGAAATTGTCAAGTCACCCAATCTGATACAAAATCCTCTGTGGTAAAAGTTTTTAGAAAAGTATTTTACCATAAAAGTTTTCTAAGACGAGAGAAATGTTTCATCTTGTATTCAATTACACAAAGAGGCATTTCTCTCTTTTTTAAACACAGGCAAAACAAATATCTTTTTCAAAATGAAAACAAAATATTTCCTATTCGCTTCGATCGCTTTATCAAGCCTGATTGGTTGCAAAGAGATCGAAGCACCTCATACTTATGGTCCCGTTCCCACAGAAGCCCAACTCAAATGGCAAGAGTTAGAATTCTACGCATTCATTCATTTCAGCATCAACTCTTTCACTGACATCGAATGGGGATATGGGGATAAAAGCCCACAACTTTTCAACCCGACAAACCTTGATTGTAAACAATGGTGCAAAATAATAAAAGACGCAGGGATGAAAGGAGTGATTCTTACCGCGAAACATCACGATGGTTTCTGCTTATGGCCTTCCGCTTACACAGATTACAATATTTCAAAATCTCCTTGGCGCAATGGCAAAGGCGACTTGGTCAGAGAATTGGCTGATGCCTGCAAAGAATACGACTTAAAATTAGGGTTCTATTTATCCCCTTGGGACAGAAACCATAAAGATTATGGCTCAGAAGCATATATCACCTATTTTCGAAATCAGTTGAAAGAACTTCTAACAAACTACGGAGACGTTTTCGAGGTTTGGTTTGATGGAGCTAACGGTGGTTCCGGCTATTACGGCGGAACTAATGAAACTCGTAATGTTAACAGAAAGACATACTATGATTGGCCGGAAACGAACAAGCTAGTCCACGAACTGCAACCTGATGCTGTTATCTTCAGCGATGCCGGTCCCGATGTCCGTTGGTGCGGAAACGAATCCGGATGGGTCGGTGAAACCAACTGGAGTACTCTACGCAGGGAAGAGGTATGGCCGGGTTGGCCCCATTATCAACAGTTACAAAATGGACATGAAGATGGTAAATATTGGGTACCGGCTGAAGTAAATGTTTCAATCCGTCCCAAATGGTTTTATCATCCGGAAGAAGACACACAAGTTAAATCAATTGACCAACTAATAGATATTTACTATAATTCTATTGGAAGGAATGGCTCTTTCAACTTAAATATACCTATTGACCGAGACGGCTTAATCCATTCGGCAGATTCTGCCGCACTGATAGGATTCTGTCGTACTATAAAAAAAGAACTTCAAGATAATCTAGCCAAACATTCTACCATAAGGGCAAGCAACACACGTGGAAGGAAATTCTCCCCCAATAAGATGATTGATGGGGATAAAGAGACCTATTGGGCAACAGAAGACGGCATAACCAATGCCACGATTACTGTCGAACTAGGAAAAGAACCTGTAACATTTAACCGACTGCTACTACAAGAATACATCCGGTTGGGACAGCGTATCCATTCATTTACCGTAGAAGCATTCGTAAACGGAACTTGGCAATTGTTAGATACTCAAACAACAATCGGATATAAAAGGATTTTAAGATTACCGGATACAAAAGCATCCCAAATTCGTATACATTTAGAAGCTAAAGATGCACCGGTCATCAGTAATATAGAAATATACAATGCTCCCAATCAAAAACAAATTCCATCTATCACTAAAGATAATGAAAGTATTGTTTCTAACAATGATAAAAAGAACTGGAAAGTCATCAACATAAAAGATGGTTCTATAAACACCATGTTTGACGGAGACAAAAACACCGTTTGGTTCAGTAAAAAAGATAGTTTTCCTTATGAACTTACCATTGATTTAGGTAAAATACAAAAAGTTGAAGGTTTCAGCTATTTACCAGATCAAAGCAATAATCCGCAAGGACCGTATTCCAATATACATTGGCGGCTTCCGCGGATGGGAAAACATGGAAAGACATTTGTAAGAAAGAATTCGACAATATCGGGAATAATCCTATATTACAAACCGTTCGTTTCAATCCACAAAATATGAGATTTATAAAATTCACGGCAAACTCTACCGTAAAAGACGATTCTGTGTTCGGATGTGCAGAGTTTGACATTTTAACGGTAAAACCATAAAACAACATATATATGAACAAGCTTATTATTTTTAGTCTATTACTTCTTATCAGTACTTCCGGTTACTCTCAAAAAGAGAATAACCACAAATGGAATTTCAACAATCTAAATGGATGGGTCTATGGACATCAAGATGATAATCCTGAAAACCAATGCGATATAAAAGACGGTATTCTGAAAATCTATACACGGGCTCATTCATGGGACCGAAAAAAGATCCGGACTACCGACAAAAAATATACAACCGGCAGATATACATGGAAAACTTATATTCCGCAAATGGGTGAAAAAGACCAGGCTAGTGTCGGTTCATGGATTTATTGCGATGACCATCATGAGTTGGATTTTGAAGTCGGATACGGAAACGAAGAGATCAGAAAAAAACTGAACGCTTCACCAGACGACATGATAGCTTATATGACTTCACAAGATTTTCCATACGCCTCCCTTCCCGTTACAATAAAACCGGGATGGCATCTTTTCGAAATAGATTTGACCATCAAAGATGATAAATATTATGCCACATGGAGTATCGACAAGAAAAAGCAACAAGAAATACAACTAGGATTTGGTAATGAAATTTCATTCTACATCTTCTGTAGTGTAGAAAATCTCAAATTCATAGGAGACCATATTCCTCAACAAGAGAATTATGGCTTATTCGACTTCGTCCAATATAAATATCACAAATGACAATGAGAAAAATAGCTTCACTCTTTTTTATATGCCTGAGCCTTTTCTCCAAGGCTCAGGAAAATACTCAATATGAATATCTCCAGTTAGCATCTTCTCCTTTTTCCGTAGAAGATAGCTACCTCTCCAAACACGACATTGTTTATTTCTCGCCGACCCAACTGGAAGCAGAAGGTTTTCCTATGGGGAACGGGAATATGGGAGGCATGATTTGGAATCATGACAATGGTATTGAATTACAAATTAACAAGAATGATTTATGGACAGACTTAAGAGCTGATGAAGGTAATACCTCCATCTTAAAACATGCAGTCCGTCTAAAAATAGACTTCGGAACTCCTGTTTTTAGTTGGATCCATCTCAAAAACTATGAAGGGAGATTATCGTTACAAAAAGGAGAAACAACCTATAAGGCTGCAACAGCGTATTCTACGACAACGATTAATACATGGCTGGCACACGATAAAAACGTATGGGTTCTTGAATGTGAAAATCTACCAGCGAAGAATTTTTTAGGAGATCATTCAGTTGCCACCATCTCACTTGAACGATTAGGTAGCCGTGCTTTTGCCGGATGGTATTCCGGTTACTTTCCTGAAAACACAGCCGTCGGAATAGGAAAAACACAATCCATCATCGACGCCCATGATATGATTATTGAAGAAAGAGGAGAAAGATTACATTTTGCCGTAGCTTGCAGAATCATAAAAGAGGCGGCTTCTCCCACTATAATCAATGCGCATAGGGCAGAGCAAAAGACAAAAAAGAATAAATTCACAATCCTGATAAGTGTTGTCACAGACAGAGAAAATCCTCAACCGATCACTGCTGCTAAACAATTATTGAATGAAGTTGAATCCTTAGGAATCGACCAGGTCAAAAAAGAGAAAGATCAATGGTACAAGAACTTTTGGTCTAATTCTTTCGTCAAATTAGGCAATGATTATCTTGAAAACATCTACTACCTACGTAGATACCTGATGGCCGCTGGTTCACAAGGCGAGTTTCCTGTTACATTCAATGGTGGTTTATGGCGCTGGAATCGGGATATCATGAATTGGGTCACTCCCCACCATTGGAATACACAACAACAATATTGGGGATTGTGCGCACAAAACGATTGCCAATTAATGATACCTTACTTAAATACTTATTTCAAAATGATACCTTTTGGAAAAGCTCTGGCCAAAGAGAAAGGAGCACCTAATGACGCTTTACTGATAACAGAAGCCCATTGCTTTTCCGGAGAGCAAGTAAGTAAAGACAGAGGTGACATGAAGTATAATTTTACACCGGCCGCCCAAATAGCTTCTCTCTTTTGGGACTACTACACATTTACAGGAGACTATGATTTTCTTCGAAACAAAGCCTATCCATTTATGCAAAAAGCGGCTAACTTTTACTTGGATAAGCTACAATGGGATGAAAATAAAAAAGAATACTTTTTACTCTCTTCCGTCTATGAATCGGCAGATATCGACCATGTCAAAAATGCCATCAGCGATAGGAATTGCATTGAACAACTTTTCAAAAATTGTATTCAAGCTGCCTCTTTATTAAAAACAGATAAAGAGAGAAAAGACAAGTGGAACCATGTATTAAACCATTTATGGAAAAGATCATTCCAACCATTCGAAAACGGCTCCGAAGTAATTGCACCGGCAGGAGAATATTATACAGAACAACAGTACTCTTCCTGGAACTGGGGATGTGGAGGTTCAATCGCCTTTCCTGCTAATTTAATCGGTATTGACGACAAAGATACACGTTTAGGAAAAGCTGTTATCAACCTGGTCAAATTCCGAAACGAAGCAAATGCTCATTATCCAATGCCGGAAATAGCAGCCCGAATGGGATTAGGTGATCTGGCTCTGCAATACTTAATCAATGGTATAAACATTCACCAAATGTATCCTCAGGGATTAATGCATAACGTTACCGGATATCCCGATAATATTTATAATCTCAAATCTATTCATGACCTTTTGAATCATACGTATACAATACGTTCACATGATTTCTTCCAATGCGGTATGGAACCTATCAGTAATTACGGAACAACGATAAACGAAATGATGCTCCAAAGTAACGAAGGAAAAATCAGGGTATTCCCAGCCATACCTTCAGCCTGGGACACGACACGGATAGCCTTTACCCTATTGGCCAGAGGAGCATTTGTTGTATCATCCGAAAGAAATGAACATACCCGGATTACTCAAATCGGAATAAAAAGCTTGAAAGGTAACAGGTGTAGAATTCAAAATCCTTGGAACGACAGTAAAGATATGGTCATCCGGCAGACAAACAATGGAAAGGATATAAAATTCAAAATAGAATCCGGAAATGTTATTTCATTCAATACCCTACCTGATACAGAATATATTATCAGTGTAAATAACGGAACAGCCCATAATAAGACAACTTATTCAGGAAATCCCAATAACAATGTAAAGCATTTAAGAAATCGCATTTTGGGGAAACCTAGCGGATGGAACGATTCCGATAAAAACTGATATACTAAAAAAACAGTACAAAAAAAGCGACCTGTTACCAGATCGCTTTTCCATTTGCTATAATGCGAATTAATATCTTCTTCCGCCGCCGTTACCGTAGCCACCGCCACCGCGATTGCCACCACCGTAGCCACCACCACGATTACCGCCGCCGAAACCACCGCCACGATTACCGCCGAAACCACCGCCACGGTTTCCACCACGGTCTTCTCTCGGACGTGCTTCTGTTACGCTGATTACTTTTTCATCATAAGTAGCCTGGTTTAATTCTTCGATAGCCTTCTTGGCTAAATCGTCATCCTTCAATTCTACAAAACCAAAGCCTCTTGAACGGCCTGTTTCTCTGTCTGTGATAACTCTAGCTGAGAGGATTTCCCCATAGTCAGCAAACAACTCGTTTAAGTCAGCGTCTGTGACGTTATAACTTAAATTTGAAATGTAAAGATTCATTTATAAAAACTTATTTAGTTAATTGTTTATTGAGGGATGAATAGAATAATAGTTGAATGAATGTACTTTACAAATCTAAGTTGCGAGCAAAACTTCAAATACAAGTTTAAATCAATCTCAATAGGCTACAAATGTAAGGTTTAATTCGATACCACCATACTTTATGACAATCTTTTTCAAACATTTTTTTCTCAAAAAACTCTTATAAACAAACAATGATTTATTTTAAGTTCGTGAATCTCCATCCGCCTGATTTACAAAAAAAGTCTTTTGATGGGATCTCTTTTTTATAAAACACACTAAAAAAAACGCCGGAATATATCATTTCTGCTTTAATTTCTGTTTTAACTCAACATACCATAAACATAAAAGAGAATTTGTCATGACGAAAGGAACAATTGGATTAAATGCAGGTACCATCAGGAATCTGTTACTGGATGGTGGATGTTGGAGTTTGGAGGAGTTGAAAAAGGCAACCTCCTTATGTGAAGCTGATTTATGGTCTGCAATCGGATGGCTAGCCCGCGAAAACATGATTCAGATCACTAGTGCCAAAAGTCAGATAGCTTTTTGTCCGGGGATGAATTTCAGCTATTAAAATGAAATATACCCTTTGATATCAAAAAAAGCGACCCTTACAGATCGCTTTTTTTATTTTTACCGGAATAAAGTATTTACAACCACACTATCACCGTCATTCGGAGCGGGTTCCAGATTCAATAACCGGGATATAATCAGATAAAGATTTACATTTGCCATGACAGGCAATTCGACATTCTCTTTAAATGAAGGGCCTGCCGCATAAAATATAGCTTCCATCTCCGGTGAAAAATTATCATAACCATGGGTTGCACCCGGATAAGGATAGGATTTATCACGAAAATGCAGGTAAGTTCCGATATTGGGAAGCACAACCAAATCTCCTATACGGGGATTATTCCCATAAACGTATTCAGCAGGAACATCCTCTTTCCTCCAAACCGTCACATTCGGAACCTTTTTCAGGATATTGTAAGCGGTCTCGGTATAACCATTCTTCGGATAAAGCAAAGTCGGGACACCGTCAAAAATATAATCGAAACTGTCACGTGGCAAATAGTCATTCAGATTGACATATTTCTCAGGCGTATAAGTAGCCATTCCGTGATCGGACAGAACTATAAAATCTATTTTATCGAAAATATCCAGTTTGCGAGCCTCATTAAAGAAATGGTTCAATACACGATCCAGCTCCTCTACTTTCTCTAAAGTTTCCGAAGAGTCAGGCGTACAGATATGACCGATCGCATCCGGCTCTTCGATATACCACATAACCAAATGAGGACGTATATCCTCCGGTAGCTGCAACCAGGCTACAACAGAATCGGCGCGGTCCGAATAAGGGACCTTTTTATCAAAAGGTTTCCAGATGGAAGGCTGCCGACCCTGGATCGGATATTCACTGCCCACCCAAAAGAAAGAGGCCGCATGTACTCCCTGTTTCTCTGCCGTATTCCAGATCGGTTCCCCTCCATAAAAACCCGGAGTGGGGTCCGCCATACGGTAAACACTGTCCAAGTCGGGGGCATAAAAGAAATTATTAACCAAGCCGTGATGATCCGGGTGCAAACCGGTTGCCATACTGTAATGGTTCGGAAATGTTACGCTGGGAAAAGAAGGACGGAAAGCGGCACGAATCCCGACTTTCGCCAAAGAATCCAATGTCGGGGTATAAGCACGATCGGGATAATCGGAACGGAATCCATCCATGGAAAGAACGACTACATAACGGTCATGGCGCTTCGATGAAGAACAGCCGGAAAAAAGTATACCGGCCAGAACGATACATCCTATAAATAAACTTACATATCTTTTCATATACAATCACCTCAAAAAGAAAGAGGTCCACAAAGATAGTGAACCTCTCCCGATTATTTTATTCAAATCGTTAAATACACGGCTAGAAAATATAACGTAAACCAATCTGAGCCTGCCAGCGTGACGTGATTGCCGTATTCGTATACATATCACCCGGATCACGGAACTGATAGGTAAACTGACCATCTTTACCAGTAGAAGCTGTTACAGGCGTCAGATCATACCCGGTAGAAGTCTGGTGATACACCCCCCATTTTTTATTAAAAAGGTTTCCGACATTCAATATATCCAAATTAACCTGAAGCGTATGTCTTCTTCCTGCCACATTCATAAAGAAATTCTGCGCAATATGAAAATCAAAGTGATGTTCAAACGGCATTACCAATTGATTTCGTTTGATATGGTCCCCTTTTGTTTCTCTGATATCTTTATTCCCGTCAATCCACTTAATAAAAGCATCCTTTTGATCTGCTGCGGTAGAAGTAACTTTCCCGTTTGATATAATATCAGTAAAAACCATTTTCTCACGTTCAGCGTCCGTTGGTATATATAATAAGTCATTTCCATAACCATCGCCATTGATATCATTTGAGTAAAGCAAAGAATAACGTCCGCCTGTCTGACCATTATAAAACAGACTTACAGTCGTTGCAAAATGTTTCGCATATTCTTTAGTATAAGAAACAGAAGCAACTATACGGTTACGCACGTCAAACATAGACCAACTCAATTCCGGTGCAACGTCACCTCCATAAACCGCATTATATTTCCAACCGGAATAAGCCTGTGACGAATTTCCATCCGTCAAAGATTTTGCCTGTCCATAAGTATATGCAACCATCGCATTCAAACCGAAATCAAAAGACTTCTCAACCTTGGCCGTTACATTATATGTATATCCTTTATTTGTATTTGTGAGATACATAATTTGCGTAAAATTGTCGTCTGCTTTTTTATAGGTAGGACGATTGTCTCCTCCATTATTTAAATTACCGTCGTGTTGGTAATTGATATTTTCATATAAGATATTATTCAACGTTTTTGAATACAAGCCTTCCAAACTCACACGAATATCATAAGGCAAAGTATGCTCTAATGCCAAATTCGCACGGAAAACAGACGGATATTTAAAATCTTTATCCACCACATTCACTTCCGACGTAGCCGGTGATTCATACTGTTTGGAAGGATCAATACTGAAATGGAAATCATCCGGACCGACATTCGGCATATTTCTAAAGTTTAAAGAAGTACGGCTCACTTCAATTCCCGTATTCGTAAAGCTGTTCGATATCCAAACAAAAGGAATGCGTCCGGTGAAAATACCGACTCCACCACGTATTAAAGTCCTGCGTTCTTCATCCAGATTCCAACGGAAACCGACACGAGGCGACCACAATACCTTTGTAGAAGGCAACTGGTTTGTAGCAACATTGTACTGCTTTGCTATATTTGAATTATTAAATGTTTCATTGGCTAATGGTTTATCAAAAAACAGAGGAATATCCATCCGAAGTCCATAAGTCAATCGAAACAAATTTGTTACATTCCACTCATCCTGTGCATAAAAACCTAATTGTGCCGCACCAAATTCAGGGGCCCAACGGTTTGTTCCGGTTATTTCCGTACGCGCTACAGAATAATCATAATATTTAGGAGCAACTTCATTGGCTGTTCCTACTGACAGAAAATCATCTAATGAGCTATAAGTATAAGAACCATAATTGTTAGCCAGATAAAGATTACTCATATTAAAAAACTCATTATAGGTTCCCACTGTGATAGAGTGGTTTCCTACCATTCTTGTCAGATTATCCGTTAATGTAAAAATATCCTGATTTAATGAGTTTGCCATAGAAAATCTTTCCGTACCAAATTCCAAGGAAGTATTTTCAGACAGTTGTTCTATCTTGACATAAGGCATAGCTTGTCCCAACGGATCACGGTTATCACGTACACGGGTCCATCCCACACGTAACTCATTCGCCAACAAAGAACTTATCTGTGTATTCAATTCAGCGACAATAGAGTGAGTGGAGTTTTTCATATAATACCCATTGTCATTCAAACGAGCTGCCGCCTGTTTATTTGAAAAATTCATACTGCGTGCGTCAAGTAGACTATAGCGGAGCGTAAATTTATTTTTATCATTTGCATTCCAGTCGATACGAGCCAAAAATTTATTCGAATAAGTATCTACATCCAGAGGGCCATAACCTCCTCCATCGTAACCACCTGTCAATTGAGATATTTTATTAATAATCAGGTCTACTTCGTTTTTATCTAATTTGGAACCTTCTGTTCCAATGTTATTTGTTGTAGGAAAAACATCTTTTACTCTTTCAAAGTTGGTGAAAAAGAATAGTTTATTTTTAATAATCGGCCCACCTAAAGTAACTCCGTATGTCTCTGATGATTGATCATCCAAGCGTGTACGTTCCTTTGCATCACCAGGTGTTTTTCCATAAAATTTCTCATTATTATAATATCCATAAACAGATCCATGAAATGTATTTGTTCCTGATTTCGTGATAGCATTAATTCCACCACCTGTAAATCCACTTTGACGCACATCAAATGGAGCTATTACCACCTGAATTTCTTCAATAGCATCCAAAGAGATCGGATTTGCCCCTGCTTGATCACCATTTGTTCCGCTGGCTGACAACCCAAATACATCATTATTTGCCGTTCCATCAATCTGAAAAGAATTATATTTATTACTCGAACCGACAAACGACATTCCGCTGCTCGTATTAATTCCCATAGGGTTCATTTTAGTAATATCAAAGATACTACGATTCACAGTCGGAGTAGAAAGAATCTGTTCCTGATTGAAGTTTTGTGCCGCCCCGGTCTTCTGAGAATTAAACAAGGCTGCTTTCGATGCAGTGACAACCACTTCATCCAATGATAATGATTCTGTCAACTTTACATCCAACAGATAAGTTTCACCTAATTGAAGCGTAATATTTTTATATACTGCTTTCTGAAATCCGACATAAGATACTTCAACTGTATAAGGACCGCCGATACGCATCCCCTGTAGACTGTAACGTCCATCCGCATTAGTAACAGTTCCATAAGTAGTACCAGAAGGCTCATGAACAGCCTGTACTGTAGCGCCGATCAGAAGTTCGCCTTCCGCCGTCACTTTTCCACTGATCCCGGAAGTGGTAACCTGGCCATTCAACGTGAATGTCAGACAAAAAAGAAAAAGAACAAACACAGATAAGTTCTTCATACTAGATAATATTAAAATTAAAACAATCGAAACACTTTTTATACAACGCCACAAAGATATATAATCTATGTTACCAACACATTACGAATCCACTTGATTTTTATGGACTTTCTTAAATATTTCGATTTTCCCGCAAACTATCGGCTATATCCTGATGTTGCTGAGCGAGTTCCTCTTCACCGACAAAACGATAAACTTCAGCCAGATACTCGTGTGCTGATGCGTGTTTGGGCTTAATGGAAACGGCTTTTTGGAGATCAGCGACCGCCTCCTCATAATATTTCATGCGTAGATAACATTTTCCACGATTATAACGGGCCTTAAATGAAAGGGGGCTCAGTTTGACGGCTTCATTCAATGCCACTTGGGCATCGTATGTTTCGCCAATATCCAGCAGCGTGACACCTTTGCGCACCCAGGCATCCACATATTCAGGATACAGTTTCAACGCTTTATCGAATGAGCGGAGAGCTGCATTCGGATCATTGGCTTTGGTTACACATTCATTTCCCATCAAATAATATTCATGGGCATATTCTTTCAGGATTTCACGTTGCGCGTAAAGTTCTTCTTTTAATTTTTTTATTTCCTGGCGTTGCGTATTCATACGCTGAAGTTTGGAACGAAGCAGGCGCTGCACCAACGGTTTATCCATTTCGTTCCGTTTCCCTATTGCAAGAGCAAAAGACTCCACGGCATCCTTCATATTTCCACGGTTAAAATCATGGGCAGCACGAGCATATAAAAGTTCCGCTTCACTTTCCCGAGGCTCTTTTCAATCAGCTCCTTACTATTGAAAATCTGGCTGAACTGAACAATTTCTTTACGTACAAAAATATCGTGAGGAGTCACTTTACTCTTCAGAACCAGTCCTTCGAGGGATGTGCAACGGCTTAGTGCCACGTATGTCTGGCCGCCGGCAAAGACCCCTCCGGTCAAATCCACGACAACCCGGTTAAACGTAAGTCCCTGGCTTTTATGCACGGTAATCGCCCAGGCAAGACGGATCGGTAATTGTTCAAAAGTACCGACAATCTCCTCCTCTATCCTTTTTTCCTTTTCGTTATACTTATATTTATAATTACGCCACGAAGTAGGTTCCACCAGATGTTCGATTCCGTTTTCCAACAGGACATATACATTCCCGTTCTCATCGATGCCCGAAATCATACCGATAGTTCCGTTCACCCACCGGCGTTCATAATCATTATCAATAAAAATCACCTGCGCCTGTTCTTTGATTGCCAGATTCAATTGTGTTGGTAAAGATGATTCCGGAAAATCACCATCTACACGCCCCGCGGATATAAATTCTTCACCGGGCAATTCCGACAACTTCTTTTCATTGATGAAGTCTACTTGATCGCGCCGGGTAGCAAGTGTAATATACATATCTTCGTTATTCGGCGCAAACTCAGGGAAATAACGGGCATTCAAAATTTCCAGTTCCTGTCTTCTCGCCGCATTGCTCCGTATCCGGTCCAATATATTAATAAAGACCGTATCGGTCTGCCGATAAACTTTCTGCAACTCAATAGGCACCAAGTTGATTGACTTGAAAACCCTGGCTGAAAAGAAGAACGGACTGGCATAGAAAAGGCTGAGTATCTCTTTCTGGTCAGACGGCACAACCGGCTCCAACTGAAACACGTCTCCGACAAACAATAACTGTTTCCCTCCAAACGGCAAACGCATATTTCCCGAAAAAACACGTAAAATACGATCTACACAGTCGATAATATCCGCCCGTACCATCGAAATCTCGTCGATAATGATCAGTTCGACCTCCGATATTATTTTCCGGTGCTCTTTCCGGTATTTGAAAAATTCAAAGATCCGCCCGTCTTTCAGGCTCAGATCGGGATCATCCGGTAACATCGGACGGAACGGCAGTTTGAAGAAAGAATGTAAAGTCACCCCTTCAGCATTAATAGCCGCAATACCAGTCGGAGCCAATACAACATGCTTCTTTTTGGTATGCGAACAAATATATTTGAGAAAAGTGGATTTGCCCGTCCCCGCTTTCCCTGTCAGGAAAACAGACTGGCGGGTATGGGTAATCAGTTGCAAGGCATCCTGAAATTCCTTGTTGTCCGTGTCTAGTTGAAATTCCAATCGTGTAAATTTTGAGTAGACAAAGCTAAATAATATTTTAAATATCCCCTTATAAAAAGAGTATATTTTATTTGGTCATGTACAAACAATTGCTTTAATTTGTGATATCAAATTAATATCAAATACAAATTATTATGAAAGCACAAGAAAAGATATTTAACGGCATGATTTCCGGTTTTTTAGCGATATTATTAATCCTAATTATAGCTGGAATGTCTATTTACTTCTTCACACATGGACAAACATGGAGTACAGCGTTGGGAGTGATCGGTATATTATGTGCCGCTTTCATGTGCTCCGGTCTGATGATTATCCAACCGAACAATTCACGGGTCATGACATTTTTCGGAAAATATGTCGGTACTGTCGTTGAAAACGGCTTCTTTTGGGTGAATCCCCTCTTCCTAAAAACGAAAGTAACCTTGCGTATTTTCAATCTGAACCTTGAACCGATCAAGGTAAACGACAAAGTAGGTAATCCGGTAATGATCGGCGCCGTTGTAGTGTGGAGAGTAAAAGACACCTATAAAGCGACTTTCGATATTTCCGGGAATGTTCAATCATTCGTGCAGATTCAAAGCGATGCTGCTTTACGCCAGGTGGCCGGAATGTATGCCTATGACACAAACGAAACGACCGACAAAGTCACATTACGTTCCGACAATGAAGGCGAAGTGACCTCCCGGCTCGAAGAAGAGTTGAACAGCCGGTTGTCGATAGCAGGAATAGAGATTGTTGAAGCACGTATCAACTATCTGGCTTATGCCTCTGAAATCGCAGGTGTAATGCTGCGCCGCCAGCAAGCCGATGCAATTATTGCCGCTCGCGAACGTATCGTTGAAGGCGCAGTCAGCATGGTTCATCTGGCGTTGGAGAAGCTGGAAAAAGACAGTATTGTCGAGCTCGATGAAGAAAGAAAAGCGGCAATGGTCAGCAACCTGTTGGTTGTTCTTTGTGCCGATGAGTCCGCACAGCCTGTTATCAACACAGGTACATTATATCAATGATTCTAAATTTTTAATATTAATATAAGTGATGGCCAAAAAAGAGAATGCAACCAAAAATTTTGTTCTGCGGATCGATGCGGAGATGATGGATGCTATCGAAACCTGGGCTGCGGATGAATTCCGCAGCACCAATGGCCAGATACAGTACATTCTGGATCAGGCACTACGAAAGGCAGGGCGGTTAAAAAAGAAAAAGCAATCCAAACAGGAAAAGGAATAAAAGGAATTCATATAAAATAAAATCAATACGAGAAGGGGACTAATTATCGGCTGATAAACAACCAGGCATCTTTATATTTCTCATTCGTACGCAAAGTTGCCATATAGCTTTCAGCCTGCTCACGATTATCAAATCTATCGGCATAGATACGATACTTACCATCACGAACAACTTTACTCACATGCTTGCAATCTTTACGATCCACCCCGGCAATATATTTATCAGCTTGTTCTTCCGTAGGGAAGCTGGCTATCACGATATGATACATTTTCTGATTCGGCTTGCTGACCGCCGGTTTGGGAGCGACCGCCTGCTTTTTCACTTTCGGGACTGGTGCAATAACTACCGCATCGTTTTTCACCTCCGGTGCCTTAGTTTCAGGAGCCACAGTTTCTACTGATGTGCTCACTTCTTCCGTTTTCATTTCTGGCGCATTTCTGGCAACCATTTCCGTCGGAACAAAACTGGCAGTATAAGCAGCCTGGTTCACATCTTCCACCGGAGTTGAAACCAACAGGAATAAAGCGACAGCAGCAGCCGAAGCAGCTACTACGCGGAGAAACTTCCGGCTGACCGGTATATATAATGTATCTTTTTTCTTCTTTCCGGTAAGCAAAGCGACCTCTTCACGCTCTGCCAAAACAGGTTTAAGCTGAGGAAAATTAAAAGCCGCCAATCCATATGAACAGACACTGAATGCATCCGATTCTCCCGGATGGAAAATCATCTGGCCTTCCTGTCCCAGACTGAAAGAACCTAACAGAGCAAAGGATAATCTCTTTTCTTCCTGCAAAGCAGCTTTCATATCGTCGACATCTTCCTCCAGCATCAATTGCGCCTTCCGGTAATTAACACCATACATTTGCATGTATGACTCTGAAAGTAACCCGTCGTTATGTTGTAGTGTGATATTAAAAACGATTTCTTTGCGCTGCGGACTGAACAGATGTTCCTCTCCGTTGCATACGGCAGAAACTGTTTGCAGTACAAAACCTCCAAATTTCGGTACAATCACACAGTCATGTACCAGTAATAATCGTTCTATATGTGTTATTATCCTAAGCATAAGACAAAGGTAGATATTTATTAGTGAATTTACAAAACAAAAAACGGTACAATTTTCTACCTTTGTCTCTCAAACAAATAATATGTACTGGTTAACTCAATCGATATATTCATTCAAGGTAATCCCCTTTTTGGGTGGATGGCTGGCAGACCGCCTGTTAGGTGATCCGGAAGGCTGGCCTCACCCCATCGTCTGGTTCGGCAAACTCATTTCTTTCGGAGAGAAAAAATTGAATCAGGGTGAGAACCGTTTCTATAAAGGAGGTCTGTTGACACTAATCCTTGTAGCAGGCATTTACTTTATAACCCGGTTAATCCTTTTCTGGGGAGCATTTATAAATACTTATTTATACGTAATTCTTGTCGGAGTAGGTGTATTCTATTGCCTTGCCGGAAAAACATTGATTACGGAAGTAAAAGCCGTTTTTGAAGCAGTAGACCGCAGTGTGGAAGAAGGACGGACACAAGTCGGACGCATCGTCGGACGTGACACCTCCAATCTATCCCCGCAGGAAATCAGGCCGCCGCCCTTGAAACTTTGGCAGAAAACCTGAGTGACGGAGTGATCGCCCCGATGTTCTGGTTTGGCCTTTTAGGATTGCCCGGAATGATGGCTTATAAGATGATTAATACACTCGACTCGATGATCGGCTATAAGAACGAACGATACAAGGAGTTCGGAGAAGCTGCCGCCCGGTTGGACGATGTTGCCAACTACATACCTGCCCGGCTGACAGCTTGCCAGATGTTACTGGTTTCCGGAACTGGCACAAAAGAGATTTTCTGACACGTTTCGGCAGGGCACATCTCAGTCCCAATTCAGGTTATCCGGAAGCAGCATTGGCAGCCATCCTCGATTGTCGTTTCGGAGGTACACACGATTACTTCGGTCAAGCGGTAGAAAAGCCTTATATCGGAGTCAACGGCAGGCCTTTTACAACAGAAGATATGTTAATAGCAACTAAAATAAACAGCAATACAGAACTAGCCATGGGATTGCTTGTTTGTCTTCTATCAATATTATTACAATAAAGAAAATTATACAGACATGGAAATAAGACTAAACAAATTGCTCAGTGACGCAGGACTTTGCTCGCGCCGGGAAGCAGACAAGTTCATCGAAATGGGGCGGGTTACCGTCAACGGAAAACAGCCGGAAGTCGGTCAGAAAGTTAGCAAAGCTGATATCGTCATGCTTGATGATATTAAAGTTAATTTCAGCCAGGCTCAGGAGCATGCACGCACCGGTTCTGGTAAAACTCAAAATCTGATCTTCGGCGACCCTGTTGCCAAAGTGGAGAAAAAAGAAAAGAAAGTGGAAAACAGTGCGCCTGTTGAAAAAAAGAAACCTTCCGGTTCCGGCAGTAAACTGAGACCTGGTAAATATGTCAAATACAACAAATATGCTGCTGCCAGAAAAGCGGCTAAAAACGGAGAAAAACCGAAAGACAAACTGACTCCGGAAGAAAAGGCACTCAAAGATGCCATGCGTCCGAAGTTCGGTAAATCTTTGGGAAAAGCAGCCGTTGCGCAACGCCTTGCCGCTTCTCCCAAATCTGCCAGCTTGCGAAAAACAAGTAAAAACAATCCGATAAACAAAGGGAAACGAGTTGCTACCCGCAACAAGCCTAAAGGAGAATAATACGATGCAGCACAAACATATCGTACTTATTACAGGAGGTCAACGTTCCGGCAAAAGCGGATATGCACAAAAGTTAGCCCTATCATTGAGCACTAACCCGGTTTACCTGGCGACTTCGCGTGTATGGGATGAAGAATTCCGTCAACGGGTTCTCCGTCACCAAGCAGACCGTGGTCCGGAATGGACAAATATAGAAGAAGAAAAATACCTGAGCCATCATAATCTGAATGGCCGGGTAGTCGTTATAGATTGTGTCACGTTATGGGGCACAAACTTCTTTTTCGACAATGACAGTAATGTCGAAAAATCATTGACAGAACTGAAAGAAGAATTCAACCGGCTGACCCAACAGGAGGCTTATCTTATATTCGTAACCAATGAAATTGGGCTGGGCGGAGTCTCGCCAGATCCGGTTCAACGCAAATTCACAGACCTGCAAGGGTGGCTGAACCAGCATATAGCCTCCCGAGCCGACGAAGTCGTACTGATGGTAAGCGGAATACCCATGAAAATAAAAGGATAACAAAATAACAAGACAATGATTACTTTTAATATTGAAAAACCAGATGCTGCTATCGCAGAAACATTACAGGAAAAAATAAACAATCTGACAAAACCTAAAGGTTCATTAGGTAGATTAGAAGAATTAGCTCTTCAGATCGGTTTGATCCAGCAGACACTTACCCCTTCCCTACATCATCCGGTCAATGTCATTTATGCCTCCGACCACGGTATTGCAGATGAAGGAGTAAGTAAATCACCCAAAGAAGTAACCCGCCAGGTAATTCACAATTTCCTGAACGGCGGAGCTGGTGTTTGTTTTCTTGCCCGCCAGCATGGCATCGAACTGAAGATTGTTGATGGTGGCGTAGATTTCGACTTTCCTTCCATTCCACAACTAATCGACCGGAAAATCAGGAAAGGAACCCGTAATTTCCTCCATGAAGCAGCAATGACACAGGAAGAAATGGAATTGGCACTACAATACGGTGCTGAAATTGTGAGTGATTGCTATAAGGAAGGATGCAACGTCATCAGCTTTGGCGAAATGGGAATAGGTAACACGGCAGCTTCCAGCATGTGGATGACTTGCCTGACTGGTATTCCATTGATAGAATGTGTCGGTGCCGGAAGCGGGTTGGACAGTATAGGCGTACAACATAAATATAATGTGTTGAAAGCATCGCTTGAAAACTATAAAGGAGATAATAGCCCATTAGATGTGATCCGTTATTTCGGAGGATACGAAATGGTCATGGCTGTCGGTGGAATGCTCCGGGCAGCAGAACTCAAAATGATCATACTTGTTGACGGGTTTATCATGACCAACTGTGTTCTGGCAGCTTCCCGGTTATATCCTGAAATGTTACCTTATTGCATATTCGGTCATTGCGGAGACGAAGCCGGACACCGGAAAGTACTGGATGTATTACAGGTAAATCCGATTCTAAACCTGGGACTGCGTTTGGGAGAAGGTTCCGGTTCCGTGTGTGCTTATCCGATCGTTGACTCGGCCGTACGCATGATCAACGAGATGCATACTTTCCAACAGGCGGCTGTGACAAAATATTTTTAACCGGATAGTATCCATTCCTAACATTTAAATATATGTTGCGTATACTGGCTGCATTCATATTCTTTACACGTCTGCCTTTTTGGAAACTGGCTGAAGTACCTGCCGAATATTTCAAAAATATAGTGAGCCGATGGGCTTTAGTCGGTTGGTTTACTGCCGGGCTGATGGTGATTGTACTATATGCAGGCTCACTCGTTCTGCCTTCCGGAGTTGCTTTAGCCCTGGCTATGATCACCCGTTTATTAATCACAGGCTGTCTCCACGAAGACGGCCTGGCTGATTTTTTTGACGGATTCGGAGGAGGCACAAACCGGGAACGGATATTGGCTATTATGAAAGACTCGCATATAGGAAGTTATGGGGTCATTGGTTTGATCTGTTATTTTGGCCTGTATTATTTGTTGCTCAGCAATCTCCCGGTCGAACTGGCAGGTTGTGCCATCCTTGCAGGTGATCCTTATAGCAAAGGTATTGCAGGTATGATCATCAATCGCCTCCCATATGCCCGAAAAGAGGAAGAAGCAAAAAGTAAAACTGTTTATAGCCGGATGACAACCGGAGAATACCTGTTCAGTCTTATTTGTCTGTTACTGCCTCTGTGCTGGTTGCCTGAACCCGTATATTTTCTGGCAGGTCTCCTACCCGTTGCTACCTGGTACCTATTGACTACTTTTATGAAAAAGAAAATACAAGGATATACCGGTGACTGCTGCGGAGCTACATTTCTACTATGCGAATTAAGCTTTTATCTGGGTATAGCTGTTATATATACAACAACACTTTAGTTATTTACATATGAATATCTATTTAATCAGACATACGTCTGTCGACGTTCCCGCAGGTTATGCCTACGGACAAACCGACGTACTACTGCGCCCATCTTTTGAGGAAGAAGCCGAAAAAGTAAAAGAATCATTATCCGGACTTACTTTTGACAAAGTCTGGTGTAGTCCGTTAACCCGCTGTGTACGGTTAGCCTCCTATTGTGGTTATCCGGATGCCATTCGGGAAGATCGCGTAAAAGAATTGAATTTTGGGGAATGGGAAATGAAATCCTGGGAAGACTTATCCTCCGACCCACGTTCCGAAGCCTGGTTTGCAGACTGGATCAATATCAGAACACCAAACGGAGAATCGTTAAAAGACCAATACGACCGCGTCAGTTCATTTCTTGATGAGATCAGAAAAAGCGGAATGCAAGATGTCTGTATATTTGCCCATGGAGGTGTTTTAACTTGTGCGCGTGTTTATGCCGGAGAATATGGAATAGAAGAAGCCTTTAAAAACGTGCCATCCTACGGAGAAATAATAAAGCTGAGTTTCGACTGAGTTTTATTATCTTATTTGATATTTATTATTTCTATTTGAACCGTCATATACATAAAACAAAAAGGAGTCCACTCTTTCGAATGAACTCCTTCTATCTAAAACGGCGGCTATCTACTCTCCCACTTTTACGCAGTACCATCGACGTGGTTGGGCTTAACTTCTCTGTTCGGAATGGGAAGAGGTGGATCCCCAACGCTATAACC